>JAIRPS010000042.1 GCA_031256885.1 Bifidobacteriaceae bacterium
CGCCTCGCCCAGCGCGGCGGCGCATGTGCAACCTGTCCTCAGTCAGGCGCAAGTCGATGCGGCACTAGGCTAGCCAATTGCGCTAACTGCGCCATCGGCAGCATTGCATTACAGCGCGCCCAGCCGGTAAGGCTGCCAATCTGGCGAACGATGCTCCAAAAAAGCGTCACGACCTTCACGAGCTTCAGCCGTGCCATAAGCCAGGCGGGTCGCTTCCCCCGCGAATACTTGCTGACCCGCCAGGCCGTCATCGACCATGTTGAAAGCATATTTGAGCATACGTAAAGCGGTGGGGCTTTGTTCGGCAAGCTGTTTGGCTAACTCAATAGTGCGTTGCGCAAGTGCTTGGTGATCAACCGCCTCGTTGACAACCCCCCAAGCCGCCGCCTGCTCAGCGGTGTATGTTTGGCCGAGGAAGAAGATTTGCCGCGCTCGTTTTTGACCAACCTGCCGCGCCAATAATCCCGCCCCATAACCGGCATCGAACGAAGCAACATGCGCATCAGTTTGCTTAAACAGACCATGCTGACAACACGCCAAAGCCAAATCACAGACCACCACCAAAGAATGCCCGCCGCCAGCCGCCCAACCATCAACAACCGCCACCACAATTTTGGGGATTGTTCGGATCAGCCGCTGCACCTCCAAAATATGCAGACGACCCCCCTGGCCTGTTTGGTAACCCTGCGAGCCGCGCACCCGCTGATCCCCACCCGAACAAAAAGCCCAGCCACCATCCTGTGGGCTGGGACTACGACCAGTTAGCGCAATAGTCACAATCTGCGGATCAACCGCCAAATGTTGCAGCACCATCAACAGTTCATCAACGGTTTGCGGGCGAAAAGCATTGCGCACCTCCGGGCGGTTGATGGTGATGCGAGCCAAACCAATTTCCGGTAGCTGCTCAACAATCAAATCTGTTAACTCAGCAAAACTGGTGTTGACCTGGGCTGACTCCATCGCCTGGCTGGTGCTTCCGCTAATCTGGAAGCCTCGGCTGGGCGGCGGCACAGTGCAATCACCGCTACCTGCGGCAAGCCGGTTGATATCAAAGCTCACCCGGCCACAATACGGCCAACTGAGCGATTTGCGACATATTGTGACGGGGTGGGTACAGTTCACACAGCCAGCGGTCTAGTTGGTCATGTCTATGCCGTTGACCTGACCATGCCGTGGCGCGGTTCAACCCGCCGTGAAGGTGTATTGCTGGAGGGGCCGGCTGGTTGGGGTGAGTTTTCACCATTCCCCCAATACACACCAAAACAAGCTGTGCCCTGGTTACGTTGCGCCATTGCTGCCGCCACCAAACCGTATCCACCGGTACAGCGCCAGCAAATTCCGGTCAATGTGACTGTGCCAGCCGTCGGGCCGCAGCAAGCAGCAGCCTTGGTGCGTCAGGCAACCACCACACCACCACGCCCGTTGGCTAATTTTCAGTCAACCCAATGCCCCAGTTGGCCAGCTGAGCAAACGCCACCGCCGCACGCCCCAGCGGTCACTGTCAAAGTCAAGGTGGCGCAAAGCGGTCAAACCCTGGCTGAAGAGGTGGATCGGCTTGTGGCGGTACGCCATGAACTGGGACCAACCGGACTGATCAGAATAGACGCCAACGGTGCCTGGGATTTAGATACAGCTGTAGACCGGCTGACTGTGTTGAACCGGGCGGCTGGCGGCTTAGAGTACGCCGAACAGCCTTGCCGTCTGGTGGCAGATTTGGCGCGTTTACGCAGGCGAGTGCCAGTACCGCTGGCTGCGGATGAGTCGATTCGTTTAGCCAATGACCCTCTGGCAGTCAAACGTCAACAGGCAGTCGATTTTGCGGTTTTGAAAGTGCAGCCATTGGGCGGGGTGATGGCGGCTTTGGCTTTAGCTGAGCAACTGGGGTTACCGGCAGTGGTATCTTCCGCTTTAGAAACCTCACTCGGTTTGTCAGTTGGGCTGGCTTTAGCCGGTGCGTTGCCCAATCTGAGCATGGCTTGCGGCTTGGGGACTGCTGGTTTTTTGGCAGCAGATTGCCTGACCGAACCGTTGCTGCCAGAGAGGTATGGTGGATGTTTGCCAGTCGGGCGCCGCACCCCCAACAATTTGGCGGCAATCGCAGCAGACACCCAAACTACGGCAAATTGGGCGCAGCGTTTAGCGGCCGTGGAGAAGGCAATGGGTGAGCAATAACTTGAAACCAGCATCTTTACAAGCAGCCGAAGCGGTTCTCAGTGGTTTGCTGGCCGGCGGTTTACGGGCAGTGGTGGTGAGCCCCGGCTCACGCTCCGCACCGTTGGTGTATGCGATTGAGGCGGGTCGTTGCGCCAATCAGCTTGATGTGGTGGTGCGGTTAGATGAGCGGTCCGCCGGCTTTTGGGCCTTGGGAATGGCCATGGCCACACCGCATCAACCAGTTGCTGTAGTGACAACTTCAGGGAGCGCACCAGCACATTTGCATCCGGCAGTATTAGAAGCCGACCGGGCTGGCCTGCCTTTAATACTGCTAACAGCTGACCGTCCCGCTGAAAAACAGCGGGTTGGTGCTAACCAAACCACTGAGCAGCGCAATCTTTTTGGCACAGCCGTGCGTCAAAGCTTTGCATTACCAGCCTTGGGGGAGGTTGAGTGCTGCACTAACCTCCCGTCAGAGTTGTTCAACCTAACCTCCGGTTTAGCGCAATGGCAGCAGGTGGGGCGCAAGGCCGCCGCCAGCGCCGTGACTGAGCGCGGCCCTGTTCACCTGAACCTGCCTTTTCGTGAGCCGCTGCACCCTGCAAAAGCCGCAGAACAACCCGGTTTGAGCTTTCAAAACAACAACGCCGGCAACCAAACTAGCCAAGCACAGTGGTGTACTGGTGGGCAATATCACCAAGTTGCTGCAAACTGTAACGGGGTTGTGGTGGCTGGAGCATCGGCAGGACCTGAGGCTCGCCAGTTGGCCGAACAAGCCGGTTGGCCATTGTTGGCGGAACCGGGAACCTTGTCTTGGGGGGGTAGCAATGCCATTGCGGCCTATTCCGATTTGCTAACAAAGCCGCAGTTAGGTGGCCAAACCGACCAGGTGATCGTTTACGGAAGGCCGAGTTTGAGCCGCTCAATGCACAGTTTTCTGAGCGTCCACCGCTCGCAGCTAGTGGTGGTGCATGCGGGGCCGGGGCCTTGGTTTGATGTTGATAATGTGGCAAATCAGGTGGTTGCTGCGGTGGTGGCTGAGCCGCCAAAGGCTGCCCCAGCCTGGTTGGAAGCTTGGCAGGTGGCCGGGAAACAAGCGCGCGAACAAGCTGGCATTGTTGATCGCTTTGCCGGTTCGGCAGCGGCTGGCGCGGTGGCTGAGGCTTGCGCGGCGGATGGCAGCGCATTACTGGTGGCCGCATCCACCGCAATCCGCCAACTTGACCACTACGGCCCACCCAGCGGCGAGTGCACCAGTTTTACTTGCCGAGGCTTGGCTGGTATTGATGGTCAAGTGGCGGTGGCAGGTGGGTTGAACCGCAGCCTGGCGCGGCCAGTGCGTGTTTTGCTTGGTGATTTGGCTTTTCTGCATGACGCAGCGTCATTGATGGTTGGCTGCCATGAATCAGTTCCCGATGTCGATGTGATAGTTATCAATAATCGTGGCGGTGAGATTTTCCGCAGTTTGCCCTATGCGCAGGTAACTAACCCGGCAGTCTTTCAACGGTATTTTTTGACACCGCAAACTGCCGCATTGGCGCGGATCGCTGAAGCCTACGGCGCTAGATACAGCAAAGCCACTGATTTGGCTGAACTGCATGCCGCTTTGGCCAAGCCGCCACACGGCATGCGCCTAATTGAGATTGATCAACAAACACCGGTAATGCCGTGCTGATCAGCTCACAGATGCCTCAGTGATACACCACAACTTTGGTGCCAATGGCTACCTTGTTGAAGAGCCAACGCACCCCGCTGTAATCGCGGATGTTGACGCAACCATGTGAAGCTCCGTTATAGCCACGCGCCGCAAAATCCGGAGAATAGTGAACAGCTTGGCCGCCAGAGAAAAACATGGCAAACGGCATAGCAGTGTTGAAAAGCGTGGAAACCTGGTCGCGGCTCTTGGCGAAAACCCGGTAGACGCCTTCCCGTGTGGGAGTGTCTGATGCGCCAAACCGAGCATCGAAAGTTCGCTTGACTTTGCCGTTTACGATGTACCTAACTTTGCGGTCACGTGGGTTTTTATCAATGCAAATAACCGCTCCGCCGCTCATGCAACGTGAGTCAACCCATTGGGGCAGTTTAGGAATCCGTTTGGTTTGGGTAGAGGTGGCTGAACGCGGCGTGAAACCAGCACGCTTGGCGGTTGCTTGCACTTTCAGGCGTTTGCCAACATCTTTCGATTGGACTACGTATGTGTTTTTGGTGGCACCTTTAATTGGTTTGCCATTGCGCAACCATTGGTATGAGTAACTGGTTGGGCCAGCCAGGCCAGTAGTGCGTGGTGCGGCTTTCAGGGTGGCACCAACCCTGGCTGTGCCTTTAACAGTGGCGCTGACCTTAGTGAACCAGCCAGGCTGCACCGGGCCAAGGCCGTTCGATTGAACCTGCAATGTTTCAATCTGCGAACCTTTGGCAGTCAGCCGCAAACTGATTGTGTGTGCAGTGTCTGCGCCGGTTAAACGGTAAGTCGTGGCGGTAGCCCCTTTGATTGGCTGACCATCACGGAGCCAACGATATGTCACAGTTTCCGGTTGGATGGCGTTGAAAGGGCCTACTTGAGCTGTCAGGGTGCGGCTAACAGTGGCTTGGCCAGTAATGCCTAAACTGGGTGCGCTGAGGGCAAAGCGGCCAATTGAATCAGTTGCCCGCAGGCGCGGCGAAATCGCCTGACAGGTCGGTTGGCTGGTTGAGGCGACAGTGACGGTGGCTTCCAAACTCTGCCCAATATTGGTCAAACCTGGTGTGTATGTGTTGTCGAGTCCAGATTTGGCAAGCACGCCGCTGACGTACCAATCGAAGGTTAAAGCAGCTGGACCAGGGTTGACTGACCAGCCGTCAACCTGAATTTGAACGCTTTGACCAGCCCGGGTTTGTCCCGTGAAACGAATTTGACCGGCGTTGACTTGGCAGGTTGGGGTGGCGGCAGTGGCCGGAAGCACGGGTGGCGTCAGCGATGCGCCGGCAACAGCCAGCGCAACAGCGGCCAACATAACCTGCCAGGTACGGCGGCCTACTGACAGTCGGTGGATGATCAAACAGCGCATAGCGCAATGAGCCTCGGTTCGTCCTATGGTGGTTGATTGCCTGACATGTGGCATCACAAACTGGGATTCTAGCGCGCTCGCCAGCTTTGGCGCAGATGACCTGGGTAATAGCCACCAAAACGCAGCAATTTGTTACCAAATCAAAAACGTTTTGGCTGGTCAACCCAATGTAACGGCTGAAAACAAATATCTCCAGGCAACTCACAGGCTTACGGCAGTGGCTCTTCAGAGCAGTGCGCTTTGATAGTTCCATTGGTCAAGCAAGCAAGCAAGGAGCAGACAGATGACTGATCTAACTCAACCCGACCCCAAGCCCGCCAATAGCGATTCAGCGACCGCTGATCACACCGCTGGCTCACAGTCACCGGCTGGCAGCGCTGCGAACGCAGAACCAACAATCAGCCGTGAGCAGAGCGCACCCAGCCAACCGGTGCCGCCAGCCACTGCTGCAACACCGCCAACACCGGTGGCTAGCTACCCTTCAGCCGCTGCCTGGAATCAGCCGCGCACATACGCTGCCACCCCAACTTTCGCACCGACGCCTCCCACAGCACCGGTTGCGTCACCGACTGCCGCGCCACCGGTTGCGCCGCAGACCCAGCCGGCCGCCACCGCAGCTGCTTCGCCAACCAGTTTGCCAACACCTGATCCGCATGCCTCAATCAGCCCGGCGGTGCGGCCCTTCTTATCTTCAATTGGTCAAACCGCCACACCAACGGCAGCGACCATTCCTGGAACTGCGTCAAGTGCTGCAACACCGCAACCGACTGGCCAAGCGGCGGCAAACACTAACCCGGCAGCTACCAACGCCAGTTCGCTTGGTGCGCCACCCAGCAGCCAGCAGCCCTATGCCGCACCTGGTTATACCAGCCAACTTGGCTCGATTGGAAGTATCGCTTCACCGCCGCCCACAATTCAGGCGACCGGCGCAACACCGCCGCCCACAGTTGAGACAACCGGCGCGACTCCCACGCCCAATGCTGCCGCAGCCAGTCCGCTCGGGACGGCGGCTTATGGCTCACCGAGTGCCCCAACTTACGCTCAGCCGGCAGCCTATGCCACAGCAAACCACACGCCACTACCAACCGAACCGGCTGCCGATGGCGCATTTTCAACACCCCAAGCAGCAGTCAAAACCGCAAAACCACGCCGCCAATCAAGCCTGCTCACCACCGCCATTGTGGCAGTGCTGGCAGCCTCATTAGGTG
>JAIRPS010000184.1 GCA_031256885.1 Bifidobacteriaceae bacterium
GAACACAAGGCTCAGGGTTTTGATTGCGCTGGAACTGTTGGCTGGGTCAGTGCGCACGTCGGTGTCAGCGTTTCCGCCAGTCTTACCGTATTTGGCTGTGACCAGTGCGGTGCCTTCCACCCCAGCTTCACGCACCCCAATTGCGTATTCACCGTTTGCGTCAGTGAGGCCAGTAAGGTTACCAACAACCGTGCCAACGCCGCTCTTGGTGAACTGCACTGGCGCATTGCTCAGCGGGTTACCAAACTGGTCAACAATCTTGACGGTAACGGTGTACTGAAGACCAGCTGTCGGCTTCAAAGGACCATTCGGCGCACCTTTCAAGGAAGCGCGCAAGCTGTTTTGATCGGCCGTGAATTTGAGGTTAGCGATTTTGCTGGCGGTACCCAGTTTGACTGTGGCAGTGTAGTTGCCAGCAGCCGTTGCCCCAACCTTGACGTAATAGCGTCCGGCAACACTGGAGTCTTCAGTCACTGTACCCAATCGCGCACCAGTGGCGGGGCTGATTGAAGGCATAAACAGGCCAGCGATGCCGCGACATGCTGCACCACTGGCATCAGATGATGTGAAAGCCAGGGTGATCGGTTCGCCGCTCGCGGAAGCTGCTGCCTCGCCAGAACTTGGTGTCACCGTCAGGTTGCTCAGTTGGCAAGTGCCGACGCTTGGCACATAAGTGAACTCTCTGGTAGACGAGTTAGCCGGCACCGCATCGCGTCCTTCAACATTCAGGTTGAACACTTTGGTGCCAGTTTTCTTAGACCAAATCTGCACCTCATACACACCCGGTGTGGATGTTTCGGTGACCACAGGTGCCTTGGCGCCACCCAGCGGGTCGCTGCCACCGGCTTTGTCGGTGATTGTCAAACCGCTCTTGATCATCGGTGCCATCCAGGCGATTGGTGTACCAGAAGCGCTCTTGACCTTGACCTCGAACAGGTGAGCGTTGGCGGCGTCTTCTCCAACCTCTTTGTCACCAGTGCTCATTTTCTCAAACGTTACCGTTGCTGGCATACGTGGCACATATTCCATCACAAGTGTGTTTGGGTTAGACGGATTGGCCGGGGTCACGGTAATAGCGCTTGTGAATGTGGCTGAGTTCACCGCGTTTTGGCAAGCTGTCACCGACGCATATGGCGCACCGTACTCAGCGGTTACCGTGAATTGACCAGCGCTGCCCGCATTTCCGAAGGAAGTGTGGACAGTACCGATGGGGTAAGTGGTGGAAGTTCCATCCTGAGTACACATGTAGCCAACATCAGTCGTTTTGTTGACGACGCCTGTCGGTGCGTTAATCCTGTATCTGATCGGCACGCCAGCAATCGGCTGGCCGTCGCTATCCCTGACAGCTTTGACCTGGAAAATAAAGGCGTTGTGGTTAATGACTACCGTAGCACCCGGCAGATACCACATCGTCACCGTTAGACCATGCGCACCTCTAACCGCTTTGACCGAGCGTGGCCCGGCGCGTGAGGCGGCTGGTGAGCTGGTGTCAGGGCGCGGATTGGCCTGGGGGTCAGCGGCAACAGGGGAATTGTCTGATGGTTCGGCATCAGCTGGCGCTGCAGCTGGTGGCTCAGCAACTGGCTGGCTGTCCGGTGCTTCGGCACCGGGATCGGTCTGCTCAGCTGGCGTGAGACTGGGGTCTTCTTCGCTACTTGGGGCTGTTTGAGCATTGTCAGCGGCGGCTGGTGCATCAGATGGATCAACCATGTTGACTGATTGCGAAGCCCCAGCTTTATTCGGTGCAGCCTGGCTGACCTGGGGGTTAATAGTAGAAGATACGGTGACCGCGCCAAGGGCAACGGCCATGGACAAAAGCCAAGCGACCGGTTTCAATAGGTGCGTCTTGACCACAACCAGGGGTCTGGTAGACATGGGCTAGTTCCTCCTCATGAGTTAGTGAATAGTGCATGTATGCCAACGGTGGGCAGGTGCCAACCATTGACGGTGGGGGGAACGGGGGGATGACCAGAGCTGGTTTCATCGGGTTGATGAGGTCTAAGGTCCCAGCTATGATGCATGATAAGTGGTTGCGTTGTCAACCTTGTTCGCTTAGAGCTTAATTTTTCTGCGTCATAGTTGGGGGCATGTCAAACGCATAACCCCAGTAAATTAGTCGGAAAACGCCTTGCCGCAGCACTGCTGCCAGCCTCCCCAACCGTTCGGCTGGGGAAGTTCAGGCAACAATCGGCTAACAGGGTCGCTTAGAACAACTGGGACCAACGGCCTAGGCTGGCGCATAATCCACGGTAGACCGTTGGGGGCGAAGTTGGGCGTGAGGGGGGAGAATCACCGATCTGAACCGGTGGTGTCAGTCACTCACAATCACTGTAACCAGCTTCTTCACCCGTTTATTCCCGGCCCGGATGATCAAACGAGCTTTACCCACCCGCTTGGCCAAAACCCGGCCGGCCTTGTCAACCGCCACAATCTGCGGATTGAGTGAACGGTACACCACTTTGGTGTCGATGGCGGCAGTTGAGCGGAAGCTCGCATTGGCAAAAGCGACCTGGCCAAGTTGCAATTTCTTCGGTAGACCCTTGACAGTAATCCGCTTGACCTTAGCTTTGCTGGAACGCTTGACCACCACAACCTTGATCTTGGTACTCAAACCATTTGGTGCCGTGGCAGTGATAATAGTCCGGCCAACCTTGCGCGCCCGAATAGTGCCGCCTGGGCTAACCTTGGCCACTTTGACCTTACTGGACCGCCACTTCAACTTGACAGCTTGACCCTTGACGGTGTATCCAAAAGCCGGAATCCGGATCCGCTTGCCCTTGACAATGGTGACGATCGGCTGAGCCGCCTTGACCTTAGCAACCCCCCGAGCGGGGAATTTTTCGCCCGGGTTTGTGCCATCAATGCTGGAACTGCCACCGTTTTGCCCGGGCGCAGTCGAATTGCTGCCTGCCGGGCCGCCGCTGATCGCACCAGTTTGGCTGGGCTGGCCGCTGACTGATTGGCCGCCAGTTGGTGCCAGCGAACCACTGGAGGAGCCGCCAGTTGGCTGCGCTGAGCCACTCGACGAACCGCCAGTCGGTGCGCCAGAGCCACCGGCCGATTGGCTGGGGTTAGCCGAGCCGCTCGCTGAAGCGCCACCGCTCGGTGTGACAGAACCGCCCTGGCTGGGGCTGACCGAAACACTGGCTGATGGGCCACCCGAAGGTGTTGCTGAAGCACTGGCCGATGCCGTACCAGAACCGCCTGCAGCAATGTACTCCATCTCCAGACGGACTGGTCCGCTGTTCACATCAGTTGGGTCGTTGAGTACCGGCGCATCCGCAATGCCGGAGCCTGGTGCGCCATACGAGGCCGTAACATAAGCGAACCCCGGCACCCCGGTGGTGCCAACACTGGTGCGTGCCACCCCCAAGTTATTGGTCTTCAGTGTGGTGACACTGCCGGGAATACCTTGACCAGTCAACACCCAGTTGATTGGCACATCTTCTACCGGTTGACCAGTGGTTGCATCGGTGGCAGTGAACTTGATCTCAAAAGAGCTGGTGTTCATGATAATTGGGCCCGCTGGTGTGAGCTGTGCCCGCACATGAAGGTTATGCGCCGCATAGGCTGCGTTGTTCGCCGCCACTGCCGGGCTGCTGGCAGACAGCTCGCTCCAGGAGGCGGTCAACGCCACCCCGCCAGCGGCCACCGAAAAGGCCGCTAACCAGGCAATTGGCCTGGCCAGGCGCGCGATAGTAGGGACATTGGATTGGTTGAGCATGGTTGCTTCCTTCCTAACGATGGGCATGAACGGTTAGGGGGAGTGTGTCCAGTTGGCCAGGCAGAGTGAACAGTAACGGACAAACCGCCCGAGTGCGAACTATGACACACCGACAGCAACAAGATTGGCTGCATGCTTATTCCCACCCACCCAAAAATTTGGCGGCATCCCCATGCGCCAAGCCCACCCAGCTGGCAAACGCCCACATAAAACCGGTAAAGCAGGGACGCTGGCTGCCTTAGCTGAGGCAACACCCCAGCAAAGTCAACTTTTAGCGGTGGCTGAGACGGTACTGCACGCTTTGATCAAGCACCACAAAACCAAGGCTGCGGTACAGCGCCAAGGCAGCTTCAGCACTGCCCTCGACATAAAGAATTACCTGATCCGCCCCACGTTTCGCCAAATCATCCAAGCCAGCCATCAGCAAACGTCGGCCCAGCCCATGCCCCTGACAAGCCGGGTGAACGCCGATGACGTAAATTTCGCCAACCAGGCCTTTCACCTTGGTCCAAACAAAGCCAGCTAACGGCATCGGCACCGCTAACTGGGCAAACTCCGGTGGTGCTGGCGCCAAAATCAAGCCAGTCGGTTCAAACCACGGTTCCGCCATCCGCGCAGCTAAATCCGTTTGAGTAATCCGGCCTTGCTCAGGATGATTCACAAAAGCTGCCGCATTGACCGCCAACCAGGCGGCTTCATCCTGACCCGGTTGAAACGTTCGCAACGGCGCAGCCAGCGGCGTTTGCGGCACCGGCCAGTCAGTCAAACCCCTGCCCATCCGCAACAAGTAACGCTGCGGCTGCGCCCCCACCGCCCGAGCTAAAAGCCGCGAACCCGGCAAATCACCATGCGCCCACACCAGCAAATCACCCGCAACCTGCCTGAGTACACAAGTAATGATCATTTGGCCAATGCCGCACCGGCGCTGGGCTGGTGCAACAACCATCTCCATTTGCCCATCGAGCACCTGACAGTAAGCGATCAGCTGGTGTTTCTGCCAAGCCAACCAATGTTCGGCATCGTCTGCACGATTCCGCAACGCCAAACGATGCGCCTCGCTGACTGGTGCCACGCCATCAGCCTGTTCAGCAGCCGCTAACAGTTCACTAATCTGCCGCCGCCAACCTTGCGAAATGCCACCAATCTGGTACATCAGCCGCCCGCTGAAAGGACTTGGGCCAAACTGCGGCAAATCCTTGATGCGCCAAGCATCACGGTCAGTCGGCAGATGCACTTTAGACAAGACGTCCCACCTTCCAGTGTTCAGCAACTTTAGCCAAGTCAACAGCCATGTTCCGCAACTGCCTCGATTGGCGGATCGCTTGGTTGGCCTGATGTGGGCTGTCGATCAGATCAGCGTCCAAGGCTGCCCCCACCGACACGATGCGACAAAACGCCGCTGCCCGGTGTAAAGCAATATCAAACTCACCAACAAACACGCCTGACAAGATTGAGTCAGCTAAATCACGCATCTCTGGCGGCCCCGGAATGTCGCGGCTGCCCGCAATCACCGCATCAACCTCGCGGCGCGATTGGCCAAGGCGGTAGCGCGCCGCCACCGTCAAATCGCCACGCACCAGTTCACGCAGCAAATAGAGCCGCCACAAAGCCCCCGGCAAACTGTCCGGTGCAGCTGGTGCCCACAGTTGGACCAGCAAGTCAATGCCTTCGCTTTGCACCAAATTAATTAGTCTTGCCACCAAGGCCGGATCGCTCGGTGCAGCGCTGCGCGCCCGTGCCAGCAAAGCCCAAGCTGTTTGATGAGCCACCGCCGCCCGATCCGCCGGGTCACCCTCACCCGGTAAATTATCGGCTAAACGAGCATCAAAAAGGGCTGGCCTGTGAAACTGCCGGTCTTCGCTCATCTCAACCCCGCCGCTTGCGGTCTGGCTGGTGGAACCATTGTGCAGGTCTGCTGAGCCCGCCGTTTGCGGTCTGACTGGTGGAAGTAGCGCTGCGGACCATGCTAAGCCCGCCGTTTGCGGTCTGTCCACGGCCAGAGCAGAAGTACGCAGACGATTGCTCCAAAAACTCGACCCGGCCAGGTGGCGCCAATCCGCACAATCCGTGCCCACGGTTCACCAACATGCAACACCACCTTGCCAGTGATTTGATTCGACACCACCGGCTCAGTGTCCACACCTGATTCCCACTCAGCTGGGTTAGGGCAGTTTGCATCCCCGCACGTGCGGAAACGACCATCTGGCAAAACCGCAACAATTCGGTGTACAAACGGGTTGTCTGTAGTCACTTGAACTACATCGCCAACCCGGTATTGCTCCGCTGCTTTGACATACACAACATCACGCAAACGGTAGGTCGGTTGCATCGAAGCACCAGCCACAATGTACGGCTTGGTGTGGGTAATGGTGCAGACAATCGGAATGGCCAAAACCCCAACAACCAGCACAACAACCAAGGCTCGTACCACACCAAAGACTAAACGCAGCAACTTGCCTCCGTTCCTATGCACTGCCCACCGCCATCGCCAGGCGTAGCCGGTCTTGGTGCATCAACTTGACTCGATTGCTCAGCACTGCCCACCGGCATCGTGCGATACGGCTGGTCTTGGCGAACCAACTTGCCTCCACTGCTCACCACAGCACACCAGCCTACGCTGTGGCTGGCTACTTTGACCAGTTGGGAGGCCAAAAATGTCCACTTGTTGATGCGGGTGTTAAAGATTTTTGCAAATAATCTTGATTCCCGGGAATAAACCCAACCCCACCCTGGTTGGTCCTAGTGTCGCGCAGCTGAGAAGCTCAGCCGCTCGAACCGCAACCGCCGCCCACCGGCGGCGCAGCCAGCCAACTGGCTGCCCCACCTACTAACCCAGCCAACCTAGTCACGTCCACCAACCCAACCCTGCCAACCCAACCACGCCCACCAACTCGCACCACAACTACCCAACCACGCCCACCAACTCGCCCCACAACTACCCAACCCTCCACCAACCCAGCCACGTCAACTAATCGAAGGAGTCCTATCACAATGGCCTACACACCCATGCATGCATCTGCCGCCAGTGCGCATCACCGGCACATGCGATTAAAAGTCGCTGCCTGGTTAGCTGCTGGAACACTCAGTGCAGCTGGCAGCCTAGCATTAGTCTCGGCGGTTTTTGCTGGTCAGGCCACAACTAGCCCTCACCCCGCCAGCCAAGTTGCTTTGACAACCAATGCTTGGACAACCGCTGGCAGTATTGATCTTGCTGAGCTAACAAATAACCCCGCAGCCACTGCCAGCTTCACAGTCACCAGTAATGACAATGACAATGTTCACTGGGCCATTGCTGTGACTGATCCGCAGAACAACAACCAACCGATTTGCCCCGGGCTGCTTGAACACCTTGTTATCACCATAAAAATTGATGGTGTCAGCACCGCCAGCGCCACCCTGGCAGACTTCAAACAAGGCATCTACAAGCTAAAAGACGCTTTAGAGCCCGGCGCACAACACCAAGTCACATTTTTGACAACTACATCTGTCAATACGCCTCCGGCTGTTCAAGACCTGATTGGTGGTTTTGCGGTGATGGTTTTTGCCCAACCCACCAATGTATTAGCCGGCACCAACTTTGATTGGGCCAACAGCACAAACTTTGACAACAGTCCAGGTTCGCTTGACCTGAACGCTGTCCGGACCAACTGGCCCACCCGCTAACCGACTTGATCTGGTTCTGCCTCACTTCG
>JAIRPS010000190.1 GCA_031256885.1 Bifidobacteriaceae bacterium
CCTGGCTCAAGGCACATCCGGCCGTTTTCATGGGCTGCTCCATTCGGGGGCTCGCTATGTTGTGTCTGATCCCCTGTCGGCAGCTGAATGCGCTGCTGAAAACGCGATTTTGACACATATTCAGCCGGGCGCGATTGAGCAGACCGGCGGGCTTTTTGTGCAAACTGAGCAAGATGATCCCGCCTATGCTGAGCAGTTTCTGGCAGCCGCCGCGCAGGCTGGTGTTTGGGCTGAAGAGATTGACCGGGATACCGCACTACGCCTTGAACCGCGCCTAAATCCCCGTATTATCAGGGCTTTTACAGTGGCTGATGGTTCGGTCGATGGCTGGCAGATCGCCTGGACGGCTGGACGTTCCGCCCAAGACTATGGCGCTCAAATATTGACTTACCACCAAGTCACTGGCCTGGTTTGCGAACAAGGGCGGGTTTGCCGGGTGCTTGCCCGGGATCGGCGCGGCCAGCAAGATGTACAGATTGATTGTCAGTTTGTGCTCAACTGTGCTGGTGCTTGGGCTGGTCAAGTGGCTGCTTTAGCCGGCCTCAGGGATGTTGCGGTGGTGCCTGGCCGCGGCATCATGATCGCCATGAACCAGCGACTGGTCAACCGGGTAATCAACCGCTGCACATACCCTGCCGATGGCGATATTTTGGTTCCCAATCACAGTGTTTGCATCATTGGCACAACTGATGTCAAAGTTGGCGAGCCCGATGGTTTGTTGATTGACCGTGCCGAAGTGCAGCAAATGCTTGATGCCGGCGAAGCTTTGATTCCTGGTTTCCGGGAGGCCCGCGCCTTACGCGCCTGGGCGGGGGCTCGCCCTTTGATCAAAGACAATCGGGTGGCCGATGACGATACTCGCCATATGAGTCGCGGCATGCAAATCGTGGATCATGCTCGCCATGATGGTTTGGCTGGGTTGCTGACGATTGGCGGTGGCAAGCTAACCACCTACCGGCTGATGGCTGAACACATTGTCGATGCGATGGAAGATCAGTTAGGCCAGCACCATCCTTGCCGTACCGCTGATGAGCCTTGTCCGAGCGCTGGTTTACAAACCATGCAGTTACCAAAGCGGCTGCATCAGCGTTTGGCGGATCGTCACTGTGATCCGGTGATCTGTGAATGTGAGCAGGTCAGCCGGTCCATGTTGGTCAGTTTGCTGCAAAGCTATGCGGGAGCATCGCTTGATGATATACGCCGCCAGCTGCGCATTGGCATGGGCCCGTGCCAGGGCGGTTTTTGCTCCACCCGAGCGGTTGGTGTGGCTTTGGATTGCGGTGCCGCCAGCGCCGAGCAGGCCACTAGTTTGCTGCGGGCTTTTTTGGAGCACCGCTGGATTGGCTTGTGGCCAATTTTGCATGGTGATCAACTGCGTCAAACCGCTTTGGATGATTGGATTTTGCAAGGTTTGCTGAATATTGAGCATCTGCCACCGAGCACTCAGGAGGTGCTTTGATGTTTGACGTGATTGTGGTGGGGGCTGGTTTAGCTGGTTTAGCGGCGGCGCTGCGTTTAGCTGAGCAAGGTGCCAAGGTGGCGTTGATTCATCATGGCCAAGGCGGTTTGGCCTTGTCGAGCGGCAGCATTGATGTTCTTGGCTATGCGCCAGAACCGGTTGAGCAGCCACTCCAACGGTTGACTAGTTTCGCAGTTGAACACCCTAACCATCCTTATGCTGTACTCGGCCAACAACCGGTTGAGCAGGCATTGAACTGGCTTTGTGAAACGCTTGGGCCGAACTGGCTGGTTGGCAGTGCGGCCCGTAATGTTTGGTTGCCCACGGCGGTGGGGGCGCTTAGGCCAACCAGTTTGCATCCGCTGAGTATGTCTGGTGCGGCAACTGAGTTGGCGATTGTTGGCCCAGTTCAGTTGAAAGATTTCTCTGCCCGTTTATGCGCCGCTAATTTGGCGCGCGGTCGTCAACCGATCCAAGCTAGGGCCTATCAGATTGATTTGCCGGTGCATCAGGGTCAGGCTGATTGTTCCGCTCTGGCTTATGCGCGAGCCTTGGATCAAACAGCCTTTTGTGAATCTTTTGCTGCTGCGATCGGGCAGGTGATTGGCGAAGAAGCGACGGTTGGTTTGCCGGCAATGCTTGGTTTGGCTAACCCCACAGTGCACCAGCGTCTGGTTGAGTTGATTGGCCGAAATGTGTTAGAGATCGGTTTGCTGCCGCCAAGCGTGCCTGGTTTACGCCTGGAACGGGCTTTGCTGGCCAGCGCGCGCCGCCTCGGTGTGCGTCTGATTGGTGGCAGCAAAGTAGTTGGTGGGATCCCTCAGGTAGGTGGTAACGCGCTGGCTGCGGTCAAGGTGGCGGTGGCTGGCCGGCAGCAAGATTTCCGGGCTGATTGGTTTGTTCACGCGGCAGGCGGCTTTGAATCTGGCGCTGTGACCATGAATTCAACCGGGCAGGTTGCTGAAACCTTGTTTGACCTGCCTTTAGCTGGCCCACTGGTGGCTGGCCAAATACCGCATCAGGCCGCTTTGACCGGCGATTATTGGCAGGACCAAGCCTTGTTCACAATTGGTTTGGCGGTTGACCAATCAATGCGGGTACTCAACCAACAACATGATGTGGTGTACAACAATTTGTTGGCGGCTGGTTCGGTCTTGGCGGGAGCAACCGCTTGGTCTGAAAAATCTGGTGAAGGTATTGCTCTGGGCAGTGCTTGGCAAGCCGCCCAAACGATTTTGCAGGAGTTGTGATGTTTGAGCCTGATAGTTACGAGCGCAACTATTTAGCCCGCGCCAGCCTGGACCATTGTCTCAAATGCACAATTTGTGAAACAGCCTGCCCGGTGGCGGCGGTCACCCCACTGTTTGCTGGACCGAAAACGGTTGGCCCGGGCGCTGAACGGCTGCGCGACGGCCAAATGATTGACTCGGCTGTTGACTACTGTTCAAGTTGCGGCACCTGCACATTGGTTTGCCCGCAGGGCGTGAAGATTGCTGAACTGAACTCGGTTAACCGTGCCGCTTTCAAACAAGATCACATGCCGTTGCGTGATCAGCTGATTTCCCGCACCACCCTGATGGGTAAAGCAATGACACCACTTGCGCCGGTCGCTAACCTGGCGTTGCGGAACCGTCCGCTGCGCCGGCTGATTGAAGCGACTGTGGGGATTCACCATCAAGCGGCTCTGCCCACCGCTCAACGGCACACCTTCAGGCATTGGCTAAAACATCACAAACCTTCGCAAAACAGTGGTCAGCGTGGGCGGTTGCTTTTTTTCCATGGTTGCGCTGGGCAATATTTTGAGGTGGCGGCAGCGATTGCCGCAGTTGAGGTACTGGAGCATCTTGGCTATCAAGTTGTGGTGCCGGAGCAGGGCTGTTGCGGTTTAGCCAAGCAGTCCAACGGGCTTTACGATTCGGCCCGCCGCGATGTGCGGCGTTTAGCATCAGCCTTAGCTGGCCCGCCTGATTTACCGATTGTCACCACGGCAGCGTCTTGCGCCGGCATGGTCAAACATGAGGCCCGCGAAATCATGGGCGTGAGCGACCAGGCGGTGGAGCAAGCTGGCCGGCGGATGCGTGATTTTTCAGAATTTCTGCTGAATTTGCTCGATGACGGTGATTTAGCCGTGCAGTTCAGGCCGATGCCGTTGCGTGTCACCTACCATGCACCTTGCCAATTGCATGGTCAAGGCATTGGCAGTCCGGCTTTGGCTTTGCTGCGGCTGATTCCGCAGCTTGAAGTGGTTGAGTCAACCGCCGCCTGCTGCGGCATGGCCGGCACCTATGGTGTGAAGAAAGAGAAATACCCGGTTGCTGCCGCAGTCGGTGCCGCCTTGTTTGAGCTGGTTCGCCAAACCAACCCGGCACTGGCCGTTTGTGACACGGAAACCTGCCGCTGGCATATTGCTAAAGCCACTGGCGCAAAGGTGGTTCACCCGGCCAGTTTGATCCATCAAGCCCTGCTCGGCCAATAGTTTGCCGGCAAGCTAATTGCCTGAGCGGGTGATCGCAAACATGGCGTTAGCTGTGCTGTAAACCCGGGCAATGCTTGGCAAGCCAACAACTTGGACAGGCAGCGAGCTGAAATCGGCGCCAAGGTCGGTTCGCTGGTGTGTGCTGATGCCATCA
>JAIRPS010000226.1 GCA_031256885.1 Bifidobacteriaceae bacterium
CCGGCCCGTTTAGCGGTGCTGGTGTTCCTTTGCGTCATTGTGGTGGTTTCAGCTTTGCTGGCTTTACCCTGTTCAACTCGCACAGGTAAGGCTGTTAGCTTGGTTGACGCGCTGTTTACAGCCACCTCAGCTGTCTGTGTAACTGGTTTGGAAGTTGTGCCTACCGGTGATTACTGGTCTGGTTTTGGTCAGGCAGTGCTACTGGTTGCCATTCAGGTGGGTGGTTTGGGTGTGATGACCATTGGCGCAATCCTTGGTTTGTTGGTGACGCGCCGACTTGGTTTGACACAACGGATGCTGACTGCCTCAGAAACCCGCTCAGGCTTGGGTCAAGTTGGTGCCTTGGTACGCGCGGTGGCGCTAACCTCGGTGGTGATTGAACTAGTGATTGCGGCGGCATTGTTTTCGCGGTTTACGGCGCTTGACCACAGCCGTCCGCAGGCTGCGTGGCATGCGATTTTCTACGGTGTTTCGGCTTTCAACAATGCTGGGTTCACTCCATCAGTCGAAGGCTTGCGCCCTCATCAAGCTGACTGGTTGGTGCTTTGCCCGATCATGGTTGGTGTATTTGTAGGCGCACTCGGTTTCCCAGTGATTTTGAACATTGCTCGGCATTTGCGCCAGCCCCGCCGCTGGGCTTTACACACCAAGCTAACTTTGACCACTGCCGGCCTATTGGCGCTGGTGGCACCGATTCTGATTGGCGCTTTTGAATGGAATGACCCACGCACCATGGG
Organism: Bifidobacteriaceae bacterium; assembly: GCA_031256885.1. The sequence goes on from JAIRPS010000226.1 coordinate 738, forward strand.
TTCTTTGTCTGTGCCAACAAAAATATTGAACGCCCTGTTTGCTGGGCTGGTGCCGCGCACTGCCGGTTTCAACCTGCTACCTGAAACCCTGATGGAACCGCAGAGTTTGCTCACGCAGGAAGCTTTAATGTTTGTTGGTGGTGGTTCAGCCTCGACGGCTGGGGGCATTAAAGTCACCACTTTGGCGGTGATGCTGTTGGCAATCCGTGCTGAGGCGCGGGGCGACCGGGACATTGAAGCATTTGGTAGGCGGATTTCGCCGGCGGTGCTGCGGGCGGCAGTTGGTGTGGCAGTGGCCGGTGCGGTGATTGTGGTGACTGGCGCGCTGGTTCTTATGCCAATGACTTCAGCACGCACTGATTACATTCTTTTTGAGGTAACTTCGGCCTTTGGTACTTGCGGGTTGTCAACCGGGCTTTCTGCCACTTTGCCGGTGGCAGGCAAATCAACTTTGATCGCATTGATGCTGATTGGCCGCCTTGGCACAATGACTTTGGCGGCAGCACTGGCTATCCGTAACCGGCGCAGTTTGATTCGCTTACCTGAAGAACGCCCGATTGTTGGGTAAGCATCTACACCATTTGAGAGTCGGGTTGGCACCCGTCAGTGGCGGAGGTAGGTATCCACACCATTCGAGCGTCTGGTCGGCGGATCACCTCAAGCCAGTGCCGGTCTTTGATGCGCCAAAAAATCGCTGGATTGGTTGGGCAGTGGCGTTGTTCAGCATTGGGGTAGGCGGCTGGGCGTACCACAGTTTGGGTAGCACCGTGCCAACCAGTTGCCGCAACCGCAAAACCGCCTGGTCCAACTGGGCAGCCGCCGGGCAGCGTGACCGCAATTTCAAGCGGATAACTTACGGTTTTGCTGCTTGAAGGCAGGCTCGCAACGTCATCAAAGCGCACACTGAAAGCTGTCAGTTCACCCTGTTGGCGCAAGGTTTTTGGCCAAGTATCTTTGCTCGATTTTTCATCAGCAGTTAGTTTGCGAAGCTGAGCGGTGGCAACGGCTCCGGTGGTGTCATGGGGTCCAAGTAGTTTGGCGCTGACTGTCACACTGTTCCTGGCAAACCCGGCGAGCATGGCAATGCGGCCATGCAGTTCCAAAGCGCCGTTGGGTAACCAAGCAACTTTGCTTAAACGCACCACTAATCGTTGCGGGTCTGGCTGCCGTCCCTCAAAATAGTGGTTGAGATCCAGTGCGGGTACTTTGCCAAAAGCGGGCGGATCAGCCAAGGCAGCGGCCAGCGCAGCTTTGCCATAGGCTCCGCGGAGCCAATCACGCTGGTTACTGGCCCAACCGGCAGCGGCCAGGCGCCCAACCGCCCAGGTGGCACCGTTGCAAAGCAAATCAGCAAAAATCGCAGCAGCTGGTGAAATGACAGGCGGTGCGGTTACCTGCTTCACTGATCCAGCGGCTTTCACCAAATCAGATAGGTGTTCCAGTACGGGCTGCGCTAACTTGTCAACATGCCGCAGGTAGGTGTTGAGGAGATGATTTTCAATCATCGTGTAGTACCAGGCAGCTTGCACCGTGGGATTGTTTTGCTTCTCAATGACTTGCCTGGTCAGATCAGTGGCAACCACCCGGGCATGTAATGCTTCCGGATTATGCAAAGTGCTGGAGGTTAGTGTTTGTAAGCCTGGTGGACGTTGCCAAACATAGCCGGGGTGACGCAGCACGGCGATTTTGCGAGCTTGGCAAAACAGTTGAGTGATCAATGGTTGATCTTCAAACAAGGTTCCTTCACGAAAACTGGCACCCAGCTGCCGCCAGGTAGCCAAGCGAAAAACCATGTTGGGTGTGTAAAAGTCACGCAACAGTGCAGGGAACTGCGACAGGTTAACACTTGGGCGGTTGTGGTCATGGATATAGCGTGCCCACAGTGGGTGAATCAACCCTTTGTCTCTGCCGTGAACCAGCTCAAAGCAAACCAGATCAACTTCCGGGTCGCCCAAGGCGGCCAGGGCGGCGCGATAAGTGCCCGGTAGAACTACGTCATCGGCATCAACGAAGGCTAAGAAAAGGCCGCGCGCCCGGGCGGCACCCCGGTTACGAGCCGCACCTAAACCGCGATTGCGCTGGTGAACCACGGTTAAACGGCTATCTTCGGCGGCTTTTGTGCGGGCGATTCGCAAACTGTTATCGGTTGAACCGTCATCGACCACCACAACTTCCCCGCGCTCGTCTAGCTGGTCAAGGATTGAATTGAGGCAGGCAGCTAAAGTTTGCTGACCGTTGAAAACTGGCACTACCACGGTCAAGCGGGGGCGCTTGGCGTCGCGCAGCAAACGTCGGCCAATCTGTCCACTGGTTATCACAGCGTAACCCTATGTCACCTTGGCCTTGCCGGGCAGGCACTTGGCGGAATAACGCTTCAATTTGGCGCGCTGGCCAAGACAACCCAACTACTGGCCCGGCGAGACACTAAGGTAACGCTTGTGAAGACATATGGTGTGGTGCTGGCCGGCGGCGTGGGCACTCGTGTCGGTTTAGACGTACCTAAGCAGTTGATCAAAGTGGCTGGGAAGACAATTTTGGAGCACACGGTTGGTGTGTTGAATGATTCGCCAGACATTGATGAAGTGCTGGTGATGATCACTCCGGGCTGGTCAGAGCAGGTTGCTACCTTGTTGGGTGACCGTTATGCCAAGCTCACCAAAATTTTGGAAGGTGGCTTGACGCGCAACGACACCACCATGCGTTGTTTGGATTGGCTGGGTGATCAGCCTGCCAAATTGGTGTTGCATGATGCCGTGCGCCCGTTACTTGATCAGCGCATTATCCACCAGTGCGTGGTGGCCCTTGATGAAGTGGCTGCGGTTGATGTGGTGATTGCTTCGTCGGACACGATTGTGCAGGTGAACCAGGATGAAGTGATTACTGCTATTCCGGAACGTGCCTGGTTGCGTCGCGGCCAAACACCGCAGGCTTTCCGTTTGTCAACCTTGCGAGATGCCTATGCGGCGGCCGCCGAGGACCCTGATTTCCATGCCACTGATGATTGCGGTGTGGTTCTGAAGTATCTGCCAAATACACCAATCCGTTGTGTGCCGGGCTCGGAAGACAATATCAAGGTCACTCACCCGGTTGACTTGTTTATTGCGGACAAGCTTTTCCAGTTAGCTTCGGCTGCGGCACCGGAGCGCAGTCAGACGCAAATTGCTCAAGCGTTGGCTGGCAAAGTGGTGGTGGTGTTGGGGGGATCTTATGGGATTGGTGCGGAGATTGCTTATTTAGCTGGGCAGGCCGGGGCCACGGTGGTGGCGCATGGCCGTTCAACCACTGGTTTGCATGTCCAAGATGGCGTGGCAATTGAACAGGCTTTGGCTAAAATCGCTGCTGAACATGGCCATATTGACGCAATTGTGGTGACTGCTGGTGTATTACGGGTGGGGCCATTGGCTACCACCCCGTTGGATTGGGTGTCAGAAGCAGTGGCTGTGAACTATTTGGGACCGGTCAATGTGGCGCGTGCCGCCTATCCTCATTTAGCAGCTAGCCAGGGGCATTTAATGCTGTTCACGTCTTCTTCATACACCAGAGGGCGGGCTAATTATTCGTTGTACTCATCTTCCAAAGCAGCTGTGGTCAACTTGGCGCAGGCGCTCAGCGAAGAATGGTCCGAGGCGGGCATCAAAGTCAACGCAATCAACCCGGAACGTACCGCCACGCCAATGCGTCAGGCAGCTTTTGGTGAGGAACCAGCCGACACCTTGCTCAGCGCCCAAGAAGTCGCCCGCAGCGCAGTGGCAGTATTAGCTTCGCAGATGACTGGTCTAGTGGTTGATGTGCGGCGTGATCAGGCAAAACAATGAATAGTGCGCCGCCTGCTTTGGACCAAACGCGCTGGCCGGTAGACCCGTGGGCTTTACGGGAAACTGCTTACAGCGCCGAGCGTCTCGGTGCTCAGGAGACAATCATGTCGGTGGGCAACGGCTACTTAGGGTTACGTGGTAACCCGGAAGAAGGCCGTGACGCCCACCTCAATGGCACGTTCATTAACGGTTTCCATGAAACCTCGCAGATCCGTCACGCTGAGGAGGCGTACGGTTTTGCAACCACCGGGCAAACCATCATCAATGTGCCAGATGCCAAGGTTATTCGCATCTACGTTGATGATGAACCGTTGTTGTTGTCGGTGGCTGATTTGGTCAGTTACAGCCGAACGCTTGATTTTTGTGATGGTCAGTTGGTGCGCGAGCTGGTTTGGCGCACTGCGGCTGGCAAGCGTGTGTCAATTCGTTCAACGCGGCTGGTTAGTTTGACTGAGCGCCATTTGGCGCTGATGACTTACGAGTTTTGTTTGCTTGATCAAGACGCATCGGTGGTGATTTCTTCCCAGGTGCTCAACCGTCAAGATGGCGCTAATGAGTACTCTGACCTTTCCGAGAATGTTGATCGTGATGAGCCGGCTAGCCATGATCCACGTCAGGCGGGGCGTTTGTTTGACCGCGTGCTGGTTCCGCAGGTGCGTCAGCAGAACGGTGGGCGCTATATATTGGGGTATCGGGCGGCTCGTTCGGGTATGACTTTGGCGGTTGGGGTGGACCATCAGGTGACTTGTTCCATGCCGGTTGAGGTGGAGCAATCGGGTGTGATTCGGCCTGATGCGGCAGAACATTTGGTGCGTTTACATGCGCCAGTGGGTTGCCAGGTTCGTTTAACAAAATGGGTGGCTTACCATTCTTCACGTGGTGTGCCAGCGGGCGAGTTGGCGGCGCGTTGTGAACGAACTTTGGACAGAGCTTTGGGGCAGGGTGCCAGCTGCTTGGCGCAAGCGCAGCATGACTGGTTGGAGCAGTTTTGGCAGCGCAGTGATGTTGAGGTGCATGGGCAGCCAGCCATTCAACAGGCGGTGCGGTGGTGTTTGTTCCAGTTGGCGCAAGCGACAGCGCGGGCGGAGGGTGCCGGCATTCCGGCTAAGGGTGTTACCGGCAATGGCTATTCGGGGCATTATTTTTGGGATTCGGAAATTTTTGTGCTGCCATTTTGCACATACACCACACCTAATCTGACGCGGTCAGCTTTGCGCTTCCGCTACACCATGCTTGATTCTGCGCGGCGGCGCGCCCACGAGTTAAGCTCCGAAGGTGCCCTATACCCCTGGCGCACCATCAATGGTGAAGAAGCCAGCGCCTATTACGCCGCAGGCACCGCGCAGTACCACATTGATGCCGATATCGCTTACGCATTGGTGC
>JAIRPS010000011.1 GCA_031256885.1 Bifidobacteriaceae bacterium
GTGGTGGAGCGGCAAGAGCAGTAGATTGCCGCCTGCTCCACGCTTCAACAACTGGGATCAGCCGCTTGCGCCACCACCCGGCGCTGTGAGGGCAAGCAGCGGCTAGTGCTCTGCGCGCGGTTTTCCCCAGGCTTCGGGGCGCCAAAGTGCAGCGATTGGCATGGCCCAGATGCGGTCAGTTAACTGGTAAGTCAGGTTGCCGGTGTGCAAAACAAGGCCACGATGAAACTGTTGACCTAGTTTGTCGCGCAACCAGATCAGGTGCCTGGCATCGCGCTGGGTGGCTGCGCCGGCTGCCTTGATTTCCAGGCCGATTAGGCGCGAATCATTGCATTCGAGGATCAGGTCTACCTCATGTTCGCCGTTGCTGTCTCGTAAATGGAAGGCGTTGAGCGGATTAGCTGCTAGTGGTAGGAGCGGCCTGATTTGGCATAAGACAAAAGTGTTGAGCAGCCGTCCCATGGCGTCACCGTCCTTCAGCAAAGATGAAAGCGTCCATCCGGCAGCAAAGGCACCTAGGCCTGAATCGGTTTGGTAATACTTAGGCGTCTTGATCAGGCGAGATAGTCGATTAGTGGACCAGGCAGGCAGTCTTTCAATGACGCGCAAGTCTTCTAGCAAACCGAGATATTTTTGACCAGTCTTACTGTCCAATCCTGCCGTTTGCAGTAAGGTGCCGCTGCGAGGCAGGCCAGCAGTACTTAATGCCACTGCTTGAAATAGTTGACTGAGTGCTTGCGGCACTCGAATATTGGCTAAGTCAGTGACATCGCGTACCGCCAAATGGGTGACGTATGAGCGATACCAGGTGGAGCGTTGACGCTCGGTCATGGCTATGGCTTCGGGGAAACCGCCTTGAATGGCTAACTGAAGATACTCAACCAGAGTTGCGGCGTTGTCCAACCGTCCGGTTGCCGGTGTACTGTCATCAAACGCTCTGGTCAGCCAGTGGCTGCCGGCTTGGGGTTGCCCAATTTTTTCCGCCACGCTCAACGGATACATTGGTACATCAATGGCTCGTCCAGTCAGTGGCCAAGTGCCCACCATGGCTCGGGCTCGCACGCTGCCGGTAATCAAAAACGGACCGCCGAGATGCCTGTCCACAGCACGCTTGACTGCGCCGAGCGAAACGGGGCAGTCTTGCCACTCGTCAAGCAATACCGGTGTCGACTGTGCAAGCAGCACGTTATCAGGATCAGTGGCAAAGGCGGAACGTTCGTTCGGTTGATCAAAATGGATTACAGATGCGCAGCGCCGGTTGGCTGTGGTGGTTTTGCCGCAGCCACGCGGACCGGTGACCAAGAAGGCTGGCAGAGCAGGTATAAGCTCGTCCAAATATGTGTCAACATGCCTACTCAAGTAGGTCTTAGCGGTAGACATGATCCAATTTTAGCAGAGCTGATAATCCCAATTTTGCAGACGCCGAGTTCCTGATTTAGCACCCAGCTTGTTCGGGGCATGCTTGTGCGCGGATACAAGCACTGGCTGCGGGCGGCAGCAGGGTACGCACCCTTCTTGGTGTATGTAGTTATGTTGTTTGTGGCAGCTTGTCCCTCATCATTGAGGACAGGCTTAGCGGGTGGGTGCTGATCAGCGGGCAGGCTGGGTAGAATGCTCAGGCGGCGCGTTGCCAAGTTGACTCCATAGCCAGCGGTTGGATGCGCCAAACTGACCGACCGAGAAGAGGTTTGACATGTTGCGCACTGACTTAGCTGGCTTGCTGCGAGCTGAACGAATTGGCCAAACGGTCACATTGGCTGGCTGGGTGGCATCCCGGCGCGACCATGGTGGGGTCGCTTTCATTGACCTCCGCGACGCAACCGGTGTTGCTCAGGTAGTCATTCATGATGAAGCTACCGCCCATGACCTGCGCAGCGAGTTTGTTTTGCAAATCACCGGCACGGTGCGTCGCCGGCCGGAAGGCAACGAAAACCCGGCTTTACCGTCCGGCGAAATTGAGGTGCTGGCCAGTGCGGTGACAGTGCTCAACCCGAGTGCAGCCTTGCCTTTCCAAATTGACGAGCATTTGACAGTTGGCGAGGAAGCACGCCTGCGCTACCGCTACCTTGACTTGCGCAGGGCTGGGCCGGCGGCTGCTTTACGTTTGCGCGCCAAGGTCAACCAGGCGGCTCGTGCAGTGCTTGATCGGCACGACTTTGTCGAGGTGGAAACGCCCACATTGACCCGTTCCACCCCGGAAGGGGCGCGCGATTTTCTGGTGCCCGCCCGCTTAGCGCCGGGCAGTTGGTACGCTTTGCCGCAATCGCCGCAGCTTTTTAAACAACTGCTGATGGTGGCTGGCCTGGAACGTTACTACCAGATTGCACGCTGTTACCGTGATGAAGATTTCCGGGCAGACCGTCAGCCGGAGTTTACACAGCTTGATGTGGAAATGTCTTTTGTTGACCAAGATGATGTTATTGCGGTGGCGGAAGAAATTTTGACTGCCCTTTGGGCGTTGATTGGCCACCGGATTGACGCCCCGATTCGACGCATCACATACGCTGAGGCAATGACTCGCTACGGTACCGATAAACCAGATTTGCGGTGCGATCTTGAGCTAACTGATTTGACTGAATATTTTGCGCAAACACCTTTCCGCGTTTTCCAAGCCCCTTATGTAGGTGCAGTGGTTATGCCGGGTGGCGCAGCGCAGCCGCGGCGCACTTTGGATGCTTGGCAGCAGTGGGCGCAGCAGCGTGGCGCGCGCGGCCTGGCATATGTTCTTTTTGACGATGACGGTGGCTTAGCTGGCCCGGTTGCGAAGAATCTTTCGGAAGCTGAGCGGGCGGGTTTAGCAGCTGCTTTAGGTGCCAAACCGGGCGATTGTGCGTTTTTCGCGGCAGGCCAGGCAAGCTCAGCGCGTGCCTTGCTGGGTGCTGCCAGGGTGGAGATTGCGCGGCGTTGCAACCTGATTGACAATGATGCCTGGTCGTTTGTTTGGGTGGTTGACGCACCCTTGTTTAAGCCGGTTGGTCAGGATGACGATGTGGCAGTAGGGGCCGGCCAATGGACTGCCGTACACCATGCTTTTACTTCGCCGACGCCTGACTGGTTGGATTGTTTTGAAAACGATCCGGGTAACGCTTTGGCTTACGCCTATGACATTGTTTGCAACGGTAATGAGATTGGTGGCGGCTCCATTCGTATCCACCGCCGCGATGTTCAAGAACGTGTCTTTGCTGTGATGGGCATTAGCCCTGAAGAAGCCCAAACCAAGTTCGGTTTTCTGCTTGATGCGTTCCAGTATGGCGCCCCACCGCATGGCGGTATTGCTTTTGGCTGGGATCGGATTTGCGCGTTGCTGGCCAAAGCGGAGTCAATCCGTGAAGTGATTGCATTCCCCAAGACGGGTGGCGGTTACGATCCGTTGACTGGTGCGCCAGCGCCAATCACCGCCGCGCAACGCCGCGAAGCTGGCGTGGACGCCAAGGCCGCCAAACCAAGCTAGGGCGACAGCCAATCGAAAACCACGCCGCTGTCCGGGCATGTCAAGGCCGCCAAACCAAGCTAGGGCAGGCCTGCGGCGGCATTCCAGTTGACAACGTTGAGCCTAGGGGTATAACATCGCTGGCGTAGACCAAGCCCCAATGGTCACTTCCCCACATGCCAGTCAAACGGTTCTACCACCAGTTGAGCGACTACCCTTGCCGCGTGCAGCCCGCCCACACTGTCGGTAGATATTTCTGTGGCCACATTGGGGTACCCAGCCATCAAGAAAGGCCTCCCCTATGCTTAGTCAACGCTCTGTCAAGCAAGTCAGCAGTCTGCTGCTGGCTGGTTTGTGTTTGACCCTGACTCCTCTTGCCAGTTCAGCCAGTTCTGCTGGTTCTTTGCCGATGCCGCAGTCTCGGTTGGTTGCATCAGCTTTGCGTCCGCAACCGGTTGCTGATGCTGATGTCAATCAGCTTTTCGGTAACGCCAACCCGGCTCCAGCTGGGCTGCCAGCGGTTGCTGGCCAGTCGTTGCCCACGGTAGTTGATCAGTTTGTGCCAGCGGCTGGCCGGCCACGGCCAGATTTTGCCAAGCAGTCTGGGTTGGTGG
>JAIRPS010000014.1 GCA_031256885.1 Bifidobacteriaceae bacterium
CTGACCACCAATGTCAACAGCTTTCCCACTGACATGCGCTGAGGTTTCAGCGGTAGCAACCCAGCGGGCAGCTGCTTGGCTTGAACCGTATTGGACTTCAGCCTGACGCAAAAGATGATTCTGATAGTCGGCTGAGCGCCAGCCGCTGTTGACAATGAACGCAATGCCTAAGGCATCTGCTTTGGTGGCGGCTTGACGTAAGGCCTGCAACAACTGGGCATCAAGATTGGTGATACCCGGGTAGTGATTATCAAAAATCTGCACACCTTCAGGCAGCAGACCATCATTGGCTGTCAGCGAATTGGTCAAAGCTGGTGGCAAAATACCTGCCGGAACAGCCATAGCGGTTACTGAAGCAACTGCGGATGCTGCCTGCTGGTGGTTGGTCGCGGTGGTTTGACCAGCCCAACGGCAAACCGTGAAACCAATGCAGGCCATAGTCAAAGTGGTCAAAACTGTGGCGTAACGCCGTAAAGTACGTTTCATGTTTAGCAGTCAACCTGAGTTGATGTTGTCACAGCGTATGCAGTTTTTGATACGTTGGCAATAAGTGCCACGCCGTAGGATGTCCACATGCGCGTACTACTGGTTGAAGATGAGCCGCTAATGGCCCAAGCAATCCGTGATGGTTTACGTTTAGAGGCAATAGCTGCCGATATCGCTGGTGATGGTGATGCCGCCCTGGAACTGTTGAGCATCAACAGCTACGACATTGCCATCCTTGACCGTGACATTCCCGGACCATCCGGTGATCAGATTGCGGCACAAATCATTGCCTCAGGTAGCGGCCTGCCAATCATTATGTTGACCGCTGCCAGCCGTTTGGATGACAAAATTTCCGGATTTGAGATTGGCGCTGACGACTACATGACTAAACCGTTCGAGTTGCGCGAACTGGTGCTGCGGCTCCGAGCACTTGACCGGCGGCGTGACCACCATCAACCACCAGTGCGGGAAATCGCAGGCTTGCGCGTTGATCCGTTCAGACGTGAGGTTTTCCGCAACGGCAAATATGTTGCTTTGACACGCAAACAGTTTGCGGTCCTGGAAATATTGGTGGCCGCTGGTGGCGGTGTGGTCAGCGCTGAACAACTACTGGAACGCGCCTGGGATGAAAACGCTGACCCTTTCACCAATGCGGTGAGGATCACCGTTTCGACTTTACGTAAACGGCTTGGTGAACCTTGGCTGATTGCCACAGTTCCGGGAGTTGGTTACCGAATTGAAGCAGACGCTCAAGTACCACCCGGTGAACAAAATGGCTGAAAACTTCAGTAAACGTGCCCCCGGATGGAGTGTTCGTTTGAAGCTCACACTGAGTTACACCGGGTTTTTGCTGTTAGCGGGTGGCCTGCTCCTGGCTGTGGTTTGGCTGTTTTTGTTACGTTACGTGCCGCCAGACGCGCTAGCTACGCAGATCAGCGGTTTTCGGCCGGGACGCAATGATCTGATTCGCGCCTTTGCCCCCAAAGCTACTTGGGCTTTGGTTTTTTTACTGCTGACTGGCTTGTTGGGCGGATGGATTTTGGCTGGTCGGATGCTTGCACCGATCAACCGGATGACTAAGGTGGCGCGGTTGGTTGCCGACGGCTCGTTTTGGCACCGCATAAATTTACCTGGTGCCCAAAATGAGTTTTGTGAACTGGCTGATAGTTTCGATTCCATGCTGGAACGGCTCGAAACTCATATTGCTACGCAACAACGGTTTGCTGCCAATGCTTCGCACGAGTTGCGCACACCACTGGCAGTCACCAAAACACTGCTTGATGTGGCTCGTCGTGATCCCAACCGAAACATTGATGATGTTCTAGCCCGCCTGAGCACCATTAACGACCGGGCGATTGCCCAAACTGAAGCCCTGCTGCTGCTCAACCAGGCTGACCAAGGATCATTTGACAGCACAAACGTGGACCTATCTTTACTGGTGGAGGAAGCCGTGGAAACGCTCCTGCCGCTGGCTGAAAAACAGGGCATCACCATTGAAACCGATTGTGCGGTCACAACAACTTGCGGCTCCCCTGATTTGCTGCGCCAACTGGTGATCAACCTTTTACACAATGCAATCATTCACAACCAGCCAACCAACGGTGTGGTCACAATCACTACCAGCAACACGCAGGCCATGGCCACTTTATCAATTGAAAACAGCGGTGATCTGTTGAATCCACAAACATTGGCAACGCTCACCGAACCATATAAGCGCGGCACCGATCGCATACACCATGACCAAGCAGGCTTCGGCCTTGGATTAGCGATTGTCACCAGCATTGCCCGCGCCCACAAAGCCGGTCTCAGTTTGACCCCACGCCCCACCGGTGGACTCTTAGTAAAGGTGCAAATGCCGAGCAGCTGAGCCGTACGTTACCTGCCTAGTGCGGTAAAAGTGATAACAGAACCTTTATGGCTAAACAGGTAAAATCCTGCAAAACAGCAGTTTGGTTGAGGCACAATGAACAGGTCTTTGGCAACATTCCGGCGACACACCGTGGGTGCCGGAACAACTATGTCAGGAAAGGAACTGACCATGACCAAACAACGTCAACACACACTAAGGCAAATGATCGCAGCAGGGGTGATTCTCAGCGCTGTGCTGCTGAACACTGGTTGCAACAGCGCTAACCGATTAGCCAACCAAACAGAGGCCACGCCCAGCTTGGGCGCATCACCAGCCATTGCCTTGACCAAAGCTGCACAAAACAGCAGCCAGGAACCCACACCAATGCTGGAAGGGGAGGCGGCATCATATTTGTGGATTGAACTGCCGGCTGATGACAGCTTTGAACAAACTAGCGGCGGTTTTGACCCGGTTGATGGCAACCGGTGGGAAACACACACTGGTAACGATGGCGTCGTTGAAATTGCAATCGTTCAGGTATCGCGCCAGGCAGCCACCGATGACCAAAGTCGCTACAGCCAAATCAGCCAAGCGATTGAGGGTGTGGATGAATCAACTTTCACAATCACCGCTTCCCCAGAAGCATCGAGCGCCTACACCTATCCAGTGCATGTTTTCGAGTTTGAAGCAACCTTTGACGCGATTACCTACTGTCACCTTGACCTGTATTTTGAAACAGACAACGGTGGCTATGTGGTTGACATGGCTGCCAATGCTGAAGATTGGGCTGACCAGTTATCAGCCATCAACAATTGGTTGCAACATCTGGAATTAGTTGACATACCCACCATCTAAGCAGCGCCCACCCGCCGCAAGGTTTATACGGTTGTGCGGGGTGGTATGTCACAACAACCCCCCCCCCCCGTGTTTCACCACCTC
>JAIRPS010000185.1 GCA_031256885.1 Bifidobacteriaceae bacterium
CTTTGAGGCAACCTAATGCCTAAACTAATTAGCGTGGTTGGCCCCACCGCCACCGGAAAATCTGAACTGGCTTTGGCTTTGGCGCAGCGGTTTAATGGTGAAATTGTTTCAGCCGACGCAATGCAGCTTTACAGAGGTATGGATATTGGTACAGCTAAATTGCCGCTTGACCAACGCCGGGGGATTACCCACCACCAAATTGATGTGCTTGAACCATTTGAAGAGGCGGCCGTGGCTGCCTATCAAAAACAGGCTCGGCAGGATATTGAAAATATTTGGCAGCGCGGACGGGTGGCCCTCTTGGTGGGCGGTTCAGGTCTGTATGTTAGGGCTGTCCTTGACAATATTGTTTTCCCGGGAGTTGATTTGGCGTTACGCGCCAAAATTGAGCAACGTGCCGAAGTAATTGGGAATGCGGCTTTACATGCGGAACTTGCTCAACGTGATCCGGCAGCTGCCGCGCAAATCAATCCAGCTAATCGCCGGCGCATGGTGCGCGCCTTGGAGGTAATTGAAGCAACCGGCCAACCTTTCACAGCCAGCTTACCGCAGCCGGTGTACTGGCAGCCGGCTGTGCAAATTGGTTTGGATGGAACGGGTGAATGGTTAGATGAGCGGATTAACCGCCGCGCCCACCAGATGATCGCTGACGGCTTGGTGGCGGAAACCAGCAGTCTGCTCGACCATGGTTTACGTGCAGGGCGCACCGCCAGCCGGGCAATTGGCTACCGGGAAGCTTTAGCAGTGATTGATGGGCTGCTTGATTTGACTGCTGCCACTGAAGCGATCGCTTTGGCAACTCGTCAACTGGCCCGCCGTCAACGCAAATGGTTCCGCCGCGACCAGCGAATCACCTGGTTAAACAGCCAAAACGACGATTTAGAGGCAGCAGCTGCCAGCCTAGTGAGCGGCTCCTGACTACAATGCCAGCATGTTCACCGCAGCCACTGAGCTGAACGGTCTTCAGTTCAGCAAAGGTCATGGCACCCGCAACGATTTTGTGCTTTACGCTGACCCGTTAGGCAAGCGGCCACTCAGCGCTGCCGGGGCTGCTTGGCTGTGCAACCGCCGCAGCGGTATTGGCGGTGACGGGGCGATCCGGGCGGTGCTGGTGGAACATGCCGACTTTGCCGTTGCGTCGACTGGTGATCAACTAACTGGCTCTGCTCGGTGGTTGATGGATTACCGTAATGCTGACGGTTCGCTGGCGGAAATGTGCGGCAACGGGTTACGTGTGTTTGTGGCTTTTTTACGTCAAGCCGGTTTGCTGACCTTAGCCGATGGCGAAGTTGAGCCGATTGCTACCCGTGGCGGGATTTTTGCGGTGCGTCGGCAAGGCGAAATGTATGAGGTGAACCTTGGTAAGGCACCTGATCTGACAGTTCCTGCTTTGTCTAAAGTGACGGTTCCCGGTTTGCCGGGTGAACGTGATGGTGTGTTGCTGCACCTGCCCAACCCGCATGTGGTGGTGGCGGTCACACAGGCTGAAAAAGCCAAGCTTGACTTGACTGTGCCACCAATCCTTGTTCCCGCACCGGCATCGGGCGCTAATGTCGAATTTGTGACATTGCTCAAATCAGCTGACTGCGGCCAGGCTGAACTGCGGGTTTACGAGCGTGGTGTTGGCGAAACGGAATCTTGTGGCACCGGTGTGGCGGCGGCGGCGAGCGTGCTGCGGGCGGCGTTGCCACACCAGCTGGATCGCTGGCAAATCAGCGTGCCTGGCGGCGATCTGACAGTGCGCTTTGCCGAAGGCAATGTCTACCTAGCTGGCCCGGCAGTCCTGGTGGCTGAGGGTGTGATTCGCGCCGACTGTTGACGGGGGAGCGACCAAGTCCGGCAGTCCTGGTGGCTGAGGGTGTGATTCGCGCCGACTAGCGGCATTATTGCGGGGTGCCACTGCTTAGGCTTAATCCCCAGGCCGGTTGGCTCAGTGGCACTGACTGGGCAGGTTGGTGGTGTCTACTGGTTGGGAACCGTACAATGGGTTGGTTTCAACTTGAGGAGGTTTGGTAGTGGCTCAGCTTCAACAGCAACCTTTGCCGCCGCGCGATTCAGACAGTGGGCCAATGCCCGCCCGGCAAGCACAAACTGTGCCTGACCATGGGCTTGATGCTTTGCTTGACGAGATTGACAGCACTTTAGCGACCAACGCTGAAACGTTTGTGCGCTCGTTTGTGCAAAAGGGTGGTCAGTGACAGCAGCAGGCACACCCGCAGCTGGCCGGTTTAGCGCAGTCAGCCCGTCTTGTCTGGTTGGTTCTGCTGGCCGGGTTGCTCAAGCCAGCCCGCCTGGTCCGGCTGGGGTTGTGCCGCCAAGCACTGCTACCCGCCAAGCCAGCGTGGCGCGTCGGGCTTTGCGCAGTGCGCGACCGCCAGCGCCGCAGCCGCCGCAGCGCCGGGCGGAGCCGCAACCTGATCAACCGGATAAGCCGATGCAGCCGGACCCGCGCCGGATTTTTGGGGTTGAAACCGAGTATGGGCTGGTGCATAGTCTGGGTCAATTGACGGCTGAGCAGATGGCTCGTGAATTGTTTGCTGACCTGGTGGCTTGGGGTAACTCTTCGAACGCTTTCTTGGCGAATGGTGGGCGGCTTTACCTTGATGTTGGTTCGCATCCGGAGTATGCCACGGCGGAATGTTCAACCTTGGAACAGTTGATTGCGCAGGTTGGGGCGGGCGATCAGTTGGTTAGCAAACTGGCTGATTCGGCGCAGTCGCGTTTGGTGGAACAGGCGCTGCCTGGCCAGATTCATGTTATTAAAAATAACTTGGATTCAGCCGGTCATTCGTTCGGTTGCCATGAGAACTATCTGATTAGGCGCAGTAGTGATATTGCGCAACTGAACCGTGTGTTGATACCTTTTTTGGTGGCGCGGCAACTGTTAGCGGGGGCTGGTTGTGTTAAACGCAGCGAGCATGGTGCCTGGTATTTGGTGTCGCAACGTTCTGATCAAGTTTGGGAAACTGTTTCGTCGGCCACTACGCGCGCCCGGCCAATGATCAACACGCGCGACGAGGTGCATGCTGACCCGGCTTTGTACCGGCGTTTACATGTGATTGTTGGCGATAGTTCAATGTGTCAAGCAACTTTACGGTTCAAGGTTGGTTCATTGGATTTGGTGTTACGCACTCATGAGGCGGGCGCGGCTTTGCCGCAGCTTGATTTGGCTGACCCGGTGGCGGCTTTACGGCAAATCAGCCATCACCCTGATGGTTTGGTTGACCTGGCGGGGGGCGGACAGATCACTGGCGCGAGCATTCTTGATGCTTATTTAGCGGCAGTGGTTGATTATTTGTTTAAAGACGGTGCCCCCACGCCAGCTGATGCTGCGGTGCTTGATCTGTGGCAGCGGGGGGTTGATGCGCTGCGCAGTGGTGATTTGACAGCAATTGGTGGTGAGGTTGATTGGATTATTAAACGCCGGTTGATTGATCAGTATTGTCAGCGTCATGGTGTTGGTTTACTTGACCCAATGGTGGCGCGGCTTGATTTGGCTTACCATGATTTAGGTCCGGATGGTTTGTTCCGTAAACTGGTTGCGGCTGGTCAGGCTGTGGCTGTGGTGGACCCTGAACGGGTGGCTGATGCTTGCCTGACCGCTCCAGCAACGACGCGCGCTCATTTGCGTGGCCGGTTTATTACGGCGGTGCGGGCGGCGGCGAGGCCGTATACGGTTGATTGGTCAACTTTACGTTTGGGCGGCCAGCAGGGTCATTTACTGACTTTGCTTGATCCGTTCGCTACCACCAGTGAGCAGTTGGATAGTCTGCTTGCGAGTTTGCCGGAGGTGGTTGAATGACAGTGTCTATTAGGGTGATTCCTTGTCTTGATGTTGATCAGGGGCGTGTGGTGAAGGGTGTTAATTTCACTAATTTGCGTGACGCTGGTGACCCTGTTGAATTGGCGAGCCGTTACGATCAAGAAGGCGCTGATGAGGTGACTTTTCTTGACATTTCGGCGTCGGCGGCGGGGCGCGGCACAATGATTGATGTGGTGCGCCGGGCGGCTGAACAAATTTTTGTGCCCCTAACGGTGGGTGGTGGGGTACGCACGGTTGATGATGTAGCGGAGCTGTTGCGGGCGGGCGCTGACAAAGTTGGTGTGAACACTGCGGCTATTACTAATCCGCAGCTGATCAGCCAAATCGCTGAACGGTTTGGTAGTCAGGTGCTGGTTATTTCGGTGGATGCTCGGCGTTGCCGCGATGGTGTGAAAACTGCTTCGGGCTATCAGGTAACCACGCATGGCGGCAGGCGCGGCATTGACTTGGATGCGGTGGCTTGGGCGGCGCAGGCTGCCGCGTTGGGGGCGGGCGAAATATTGTTGAACTCAATGGATGCGGACGGCACCACCAGCGGGTTTGATTTGGCAATGATTGGTGCGGTGCGCCAGCAGGTGACGGTGCCGTTGATCGCTTCCGGTGGTGCCGGCTTGGCCAGCGATTTTGTGGCGGCGGTGGCGGCGGGAGCGGATGCGGTTTTGGCGGCATCGGTCTTTCACTACCAAACTGTTGCAATCAGCGAGGTGAAGGCGGCTTTGCGGGCGGCTGGGCGGCCGGTTAGGTTGGTTGGCTCGCCCGGCACATTCGCCGCTGATGGCGCTGATAATGCCGGGCAGCCGGTTGACTTGCCGCTGCTGCCCCCAACTAACGGTGAGGTGTGGTGATGAACCAAACCGAGCTTGACCCGCAGATTGCTGCCCGTTTAAAGCACGATGCCGACGGTTTGCTGGTGGCGG
>JAIRPS010000088.1 GCA_031256885.1 Bifidobacteriaceae bacterium
ACGGTTGGTTTGCGGGACGAATGGGCAAAGCTACAGGCGCGCCAGGCCAAGGCAGCTAAAGCGGGAGCGACTGCCCGGGTCAAGGAGCGCTGATTGTGGCGCGTGACCGGAGCTATCCGCCGCTGCCTGACAAGCTACCAATTGCGGTGGTTGATAACCATACACACATTGAGCCCGGCCAGGCCAGTGATTGCGCTGAATTGACAATTGAGCAGCAGATTACTCAGGCTAAGGCGGTGGGGGTTGACCGCATTGTGCAATGCGGTTGTGATCTAGAAGCGGCTCGTTGGACTGCTCAAGCGGTCACGCAGCACCCGGCGTTACTGGGCGCCATCGCAATCCACCCCAACCAGTCGGCGCGCTATCCGCAGGCTTACCCGGCGGCGTTGGCAGAGGTGGCGGACCTGGCTGAACGCACCGAACGGATCCGGGCGGTTGGTGAAACCGGGCTTGACTATTACCGGACTGGTCAAACCGGCCACCAAGTGCAGCAGCAGGCTTTTCGTGACCACATTGATTTAGCCAAGCAACTTGGTTTGGCGTTGCAGATTCATGATCGTGACGCCCACCGTGATGTGCTGGATATTCTCAAAGCTGATGGCGCACCCGAACGAACGGTTTTCCACTGTTTTTCTGGCGATTTGGAAATGGCTGAGGTATTGGCGGCGAACGGTTGGTACCTGTCGGTTGCTGGCACCGTCAGTTTTAGCGCAAATCACCAGCTCAGATCAGCCGTGGCGGCCATGCCAGGAAACCTCCTGCTGGTTGAGACGGATGCGCCATATTTGACACCGCAGCCTTACCGAGGCAGACCAAATGCGCCTTATATGGCGGCTGTGACAGTCCGAGTGATTGCTGAAGTACGCCACCAAGAGTTGGCTGACACTTGCAGCCAACTGTCAGACAATGCGGTTGGTGTGTACGGAATGTGGTGATTTTTGACTATCAACTCGCGCCGTTCGCCAATAACGGCTAAGGTCTATTGAGTACTTGTCCGCTCGACCTATTCAAGCCTTTGACTGAGACCTTCCCCAAAGCAAGCGCTCCTACCGAGCCAGGACAGCCGGTAGTCCCACCCCGGCGTTCGGTTGCTTCGCATGCCCGCAGACGCGCCCGGCGCATCCGTCTAGCCGCCCGATTGGCGGTTTTATCGCTGGTTGTAGCAGGTATTGGCGGGTTCTCTTACCTGCATAAGTCGGTCACTTTAAACGTTGACGGGCAGCTGACGCATACCTCAACCTTGGCTTTGACGGTTGGTGATTTTTTACAAGAGCAGGCTGTCAACATTCAAGCCCGCGACCAAGTTCAACCGGCCACTGATGCGGTTTTACCGCGCGGCGGCGAAGTTGTAATACACCGCGCTAAACCGCTCGATTTGCAAGTTGACGGTGCTTTACGGCGGGTTTGGACAACCGCCACAACCGTTGACCAAGCCTTAGCGGAGATTGGCGTGAGCGCCGCTGATGTGGCTTTATCAGTTGAGGCTACAACAGCTGTGAGCAAGCTGACCCAGCCGGTGGCGGTGCTGACACCGCGTACAGTCACCGTGCGGGTTGATGACCAAACTCTGTCAACCGACACCACAGCGGGCACAGTTGCTGAGGCGCTCAATGATTTGGGGGTGGCAGTTGGCCAAAATGATCAAATCAGTGTCAGCCTTGACGCTACCACTAGTGATGGCCAAGTAATCGAGGTCACACGGGCAGAATCATCCGACGGCACTAAAACTGTTACCACCAAATATAAGACAATCAAAAAGAACGACGCATCAATGTTGAAGGGTGATCAGAAAGTTGTGCAAAAAGGACGTGCTGGTGAACGGATAATTACCTACCGTAAAACAGTGGTTGATGGCGATGTGGTTGATAAAGAAATATTGGCGGAAGTGGTGGTGGCAGAGCCGCAAGACGAAATCATCAAAGTGGGCACTAAAGAACCACCTAAACCCAAGGTCAGTGCCCCAAATGTGAACATTAAGGTTTCACCTTCCTCAGCTCAAGGGATTGCCCGCACAATGGTTGCAGATGACGATCAGTTCCGTTGTTTAGTAGCGTTATGGAACCGCGAATCAGGTTGGAATACACATGCATCAAATCCTTATTCGGGAGCTTATGGCATTCCCCAAGCCTTACCGGGTTCAAAAATGGCTTCAGCTGGTGCGGATTGGCGCACCAATCCGCGCACCCAAATTAAATGGGGTCTCGGATATATTAAAGGTCGGTATGGTAGCCCTTGTGGTGCCTGGGCAGCATTCCAATCGAAGGGTTGGTACTGAAGCTGAACCGCTCATCTCAGCTTGCAGCATCACCGGCTGATCGGTCAACAAGTTCAGCCTTGCTGGGACCAACTGATGTGCGCGGTTTAGCTGCCCAACTGTCCTTGCGCCCCACCAAATCGCTGGGGCAGAACTTTGTGATTGACCCGGGCACTGTGCGACGAGTAGCTGCCTTAGCTTTAGCAAATAGCCCTGCCAGCAGCCCTAGCGCCAGCCAGCCAGCCACGTTGCCGCAGGTGGTTGAGGTTGGTCCGGGTCTTGGATCGCTGACCTTAGCGCTGTTAGAAGCTGGCGCTAGCGTCACCGCAATTGAGATTGACGCGATTTTAGCCAGGCAGCTACCGCAAACCGTGGCTGATCGTCTGCCGCAGCAGGCGGAACATTTGACCGTGCTGCAAGCTGATGCAATGACGGTTGATGCTTTGGCCATACCCGGTGGCAGCACCCCAACTATCATGGCCGCCAATTTGCCGTACAACATTGCTGTGCCGGTTGTGCTGCGAGTGCTTGAACGGTTTGCCAGCATTCAACGGATCGTGGTGATGGTGCAAGCTGAGGTGGCTGACCGCTTAGCTGCCGAACCAGGTTCACGGGTTTATGGTATTCCTTCAGCCAAACGCGCTTTTTATGCCACAGCGCGACGTGCCGGCAATGTCAGCCGTTCAGTTTTTTGGCCGGTGCCACGGGTTGATTCAGCGCTGGTGGTGTTGGAACGTCAGCAAGCCCGCGGCAACCC
>JAIRPS010000096.1 GCA_031256885.1 Bifidobacteriaceae bacterium
CCCCCGGCCACCCCCGACGCGGTTCTTACCCCAGATCGCGCAGCTTGAGAAGTTGGCGGCGGACCCGGGAAATCTCACCGGAAATATTGTCTCTTGCAGCATTCTCCCAACCGGAAGCACCAGTAGTGTGAAAAAGAGCTGGACGGTCCATCAGGTGAGACAGTGAAGCTAAACGGGCATTAAGGTACACCTCATCGCTGACGGCTTGGTTCTCTTGGCGAACCTGACGCTGATACTCGGCATAACGCTGCGGGTCTGCGGCAAGTTGCCCCAAAGCGGCATCAACCAACACCGCCGAGTCAGCATCGCGTGGCAACACAGCCAACTTATCGAGTGTGCGCACCAAATCGCCAACCCGCTCAGCCAGTTCAGGCGCAATCCCAATACCGCTCAGCTGCCGCTGCGCCAAACGAGCGGAAGCTGAAGTATCCTCCCAGTTGGCGGCGAAAGGCATCGCTAAATCGGCTTGCTCCGGTCCGTCATCGGGCGCGGGCGGGTCAAACACTGCACCATGGTAAAAAGCGGCCAGGCGCACGCAAGCCGGGCGAATCGCTTCGGGGGCCAACTCATCAATGCGCGTCAACATATCAACCAGGTGACGTAATGTATGGTACTGACGCTGCGGGGCTAACCAGAGGCGCAACAGGCTTTCAGCCGTTTCAATAATCTGCGGCTGGCTCGCCTCAGCACCAAGGTCACGGGTGGCACGTAAAAAAGACCCTGTTAGCCAGGGTGGTCCTTCAATCACCTAACTGCTTCCTGTAAAGGCTGCTGAACTTAGACACGCCGCGATATCTTAGCCTCACTTCAACTGTTAGAGCGGCTACAAATCAAATTGCTGCATGATCAGTCGAGCAGGGGCAAGTCAAGACGGAAGGTTGCCCCACCGCCATCGGTCTGTTTTAAACAAACCCGGCCGCCATGCGCTTCAACCACTGATGCAACAATCGCTAAGCCCAAACCGCTGCCCCCGCCTGTCCCACGCGAACGTGAAGAATCAAGCCGGAAGAAGCGTTCAAAAACTTGTTCGGCAGCCTCAGGCGGAATCCCTGGCCCATGATCACGCACTTCAACAACCGCCCAAGCTGAACCATCAGCGCTGCGCTCCACCCCGCTGACCAACTCCACCGGCGTGCCACTTGGGGTATGGCGAACTGTGTTGCCAACCAGGTTGGTCATCACCTGGCGCAGGCGCGCTTCATCACCAGTCACTAGCAAAGGTGCGACTGCCTCTTTGCCTAAACTGTCAGTTTTGATGGGTCGTGACGGGTCAAGGGCACGCAGGTCGGCGGCGGCATCAGCCACCAAGCCGGTGAGATCAACTGCTTCACTACGCATGCCCCGACCTTCATCCAAGCGGGTGAGTTGCAGCAGGTCATTGACCAGTGCGCCCATTCGGGTGGCTTCATCTTCAATCCGCCGCAAGGCACTGGCTAACTCGGTGGGGTCAGCTAAGGCACCCATTCGGTACAACTCACCGTAACCACGAATCGCTGCTAATGGTGTACGTAACTCGTGTGAAGCATCAGCAATGAACCGGCGGGTGCGTTTTTCAGAGGCTCGGCGCACCTCAAAAGCTGATTCGATTTGGCTGAGCATCGCATTGAGTGAACTGGTCAAACGGCCAACCTCAGTACCGGGACGAGCAAAGGGCACACGTTGTGAATAATCGCCTTGGGCAATCGCCGCCGCCGTTTTCTCAACCGCCCGCAACTGGGTCAAGGAGCGTCGCACCAAAATGTAGCCAGCCGCCGTGCCCAACACGCCAACCGCTAAAGCGGTTAGCAAAACAATCTGTTTGAGCCGTCCCATGGTTTGGTCAACCTGGTCTAGGTTCAAACCCAAAGCGACCACAGCTGGCGCTGCTAAGAAAGTTGCCCGAGTTGCCACAATCCGCCAATGGCTGCGGCCGCTCTGCGCCGCTACAGTGAACCTTTGGGGATCATCTTCAGGAACATCATCCCAGGTAAGAGTCGTTAAATTTGGTCCCGGTTGAGCTAGTTGACGCTCGGTTGGCCAACGTTGATAAAGCGAACCATCGGAACCGAAAACCATTACCACATAATCAGTTGGACCATCTGATTGAAAGGCCGCGCGGGGTGCCGCCAAACCAGCCAATGCGTTGTCAAGACGAGCATCAACTTGGCTCATCAGGGATGAACGCAGCATCACACCGGTTGCTACACCGACCACGGTCAACCCTGCCGCCAGTAAGGCGGCCACAATCACCGCCAAGCGGAGCGCTAAAGGCAAGCCTCTACGTGGCGATACTGTTTTGCTCACGCTCTGCCATCACGGGTTATGCGCAACTGGTAACCCACGCCACGCCGTGTGTGGATCAGTGTAGGTAGTGGTTGACCGTCCGGACCGTTGATGTGGATTTTGCGGCGGAGATATGAGACGTAGCTTTCCACAATGTTGGCATCGCCAATCCAGCCGTATTCCCAAACATGGTCAATGATCTGTGCTTTTGACAGGACACGTCCAGCGTTGAGCATCATGTAACGCAGCAGTTTGAATTCGGTTGGGGACAGGTCAATCAGTTGTCCGGCCCGGCGTACTTCGTGAGCGTCTTCATCAAGTTCCAGATCAGCAAAACGCATGATGCCGGAGTCTTCTTCGATCTCTTCCTCACCGGTGCGCCGCAAAATCGCCCGAATCCGCGCCACCACCTCCTCTAAAGAGAACGGCTTGGTGACATAGTCGTCTCCGCCTACCGTCAAACCGGTGACTTTATCGGTGGTTTCGTCACGGGCGGTGAGAAACAGGACGGGGAGCCTAAGTCCTCGCTCACGCAGCGTTCGGGTGACGGTAAAACCGTCCATATCGGGCATCATCACGTCAAGGACCAGCATGTCTGGCTGGTTTTCTTCAGCCGCCCGTAAGGCTTGGCGGCCATTGGCGGCCGTGGTTACTTGGAAACCGGCAAAGCGCAACGAAGCAGCTAGCAGGTCACGGATGTTGGGTTCATCATCAACCACTAACAAATGGGGTTGATTTGACGATGATTTACCTAGTGAAGCAGTCATATCAGTATTCTGACAGAGAATCCTGAGTGTTTCCTGGTGCAGTACTGGCGACTCGCCGTGAAAATTATCGCCAAGTGTTTGGGGGTGGGTCGCCCGGCAAACCCCAAGACTTTGCGGGGGTGGGTCGCCGCAAGACCGCACTATCCACAAGACTTTGCGCCGCCCCAGTCAGTTATCCACAGGCTTTTAACCAGACGATGGCGGAGCATCTAAAGTCAATCAGGTCAACAAGCCCGGCCTGACACCCAGGCCACAGACTCACCCACTATCAAGGAGTATTCATGTCCACATACCAAGTTAATGCCGAACAGCTAGCCACCGCCTCAAGCAGCGTGCATTTATCAATCGGCAACATTCAAAGCGAAGTCGCCAAACTGATGGGCCAGTTACGTGGCCTCGAATCCTCATGGTCAGGTGCTGCCCACAACGCTTTTGCAGCAGTCGCCAATCAGTGGGAAACCACCCAAAAACAGGTTGAGACCGCTCTGAACAACATCAACCAAGCTTTGGCAGCCGCCGGCACCGCCTATTCAACCGCTGAAGACAGCGCCTTGAAAATGTTTGCCGCTGGCTAAGCCAACCAGCTTCCCCCTAACCCTTCGGTTAGAACATCACCTCATGTGAATCGAAATGCAGGGACGGGCAGGGTTATCGCAGATGAAAGTCAGCGATAGCCCTGCCCAATCTATGCATATACCGCGTTCAAGGAAACTCAGACCGCTGGCTGGGTCGGGAAAACTCAGACCGCTGGAGCGACGCAAGCAACCCGCGTCATCGGCTGCTCGAATTGCCCGGGCTGCCCTGTGCCCGGACTGTTTAGCTTGCCTCGGCTGCGCTGTGCCCCGGACTGTTCGGGCCGCCCGGACTACCCTGCGCCTCGGCTGGGCGCGGCATCCAGTAACGCAACAACAGACCACTACCTAAGGCGTCAGGTTGCAGCGTTAGCCCGCCACCGCGCGCCTCAAGACGCTGACGCAACCGCGCCAGCCCCGACATCACCACCGGCTCACCAGATGGCAGCTCTTGGCCATTGTCACGCACCTCAACCACCAACATTTGCCGATCATCAGTAGTTTCAACATCCAGGCGGATCGCTAAACTGCTGGCGCTGGCATGCTTAAGCGCATTAGTTATGCCTTCTTCTAAGGCGCTGACCAGCAGTAAACGATCAGCTGAAGCAAACTCAGGATTGGTCACATCATCAACTTCGCTGGCTGCTGGGCTGACCGTATATTCCACCGCCACTGTCGCAGGAATGCGCCCCAACAGCAAACTAACGGCTGGTTGGAAGCCGATATCCAAAGCCGTTGGGTAAAGCTGATGCGATAGTTGACGCACCTCAGCTTCGCGTAAATCATCCACCTCATTGATCAAAGCCTGCAGCTCGCTGGCCGCCCAACGGTTGCCATCATGCTCAGCGTGCTGTTTTACCGCCGCTAAGCGCGTAGCAAAAAAGACTAAACGTTGTTGGATTTTGCCATGTAAAGCCTGCGACACATCCCGTCGCACGCGCAGTTCCTCCGCCTCCAGGTCAGATAATGCACGCGCCGCCTCATTTTCGCGCTGCGTCACCAAATGCTCAATTGCCCGGGTGTGCTCCTGCGAATCAACGTAATACAACCCAAAAACCAAGGCCAACAGTGGCGCCACCAGTCCGTTGATCAGTTCTTCGAGCGCCGGCAAACCAGTCACCTGACTGCCCCAATACAGACGCAGCCCAGTCAGGCGAGCCAGCGAAGCCAACAAAGGCAAAACCACCAATGCGCTCACCCGCCGAATCAGCGGCCAGCGAAAACCGCCCATCACCGCAAAAACAATCACAGCAGCCGATGACGTTACAAAGCTGATCAGCAAAGTCACCCCAGCTGCAGCAATATTCAGATCACCAGCCACCTCAGTGTCAGGTGACCAGATTGAAAATGTCACCCACTGGGTGAATGCCACCAAGCTTGACAAAGCCAGTGTCACCAATCCAGATTCGATCAAAGTGACTCGTTCAGCCCTGTCAGACTTGCGCATATTGGCAGCAGATCAGTTTCGAGCAGTCTGTTGAATAAACTGCAGCACCGCCGCCACCCTTGGCGAGTTTTCGCTGGAAGAAATGGCCAGCTCCCGGTAGATCGCTTGCAGATGGTTTTCCACTGAACGGCGTGACAAACCGAGCAGTTCAGCCACAGAGGTATTAGAAAAACCTTGTGCAACCAGTCGTAATACTTGTAACTGGGCTTGTGAAAGCTCGGCCATTGGCATGCCGTCACGTGGATTGGAACGGTCCATCAGCTCTGGGTCAAGAGTGACACCACCGTCATAGGCTGTTTCAATGGCTCGGTACAAAACATCACGGGTCACCGATGACCGTTTTGACAGATAGGACCAAGCATGCGGCACATGCTTACCGATTGACAAAACCAGTTCCATAACGTCATGCGATGACAGCAACACAACATAAACATTTGGGTCAGCTCGCTGCATTGACACCCCCAGCGCCACCCCGTTGCCGTCCCCCAAACCAACATCCATCAGCACAACATCAAGCGATCCGGGTGGTAGCACCGCGCGCGCCTGGCTCGCCCCTTGGGCTGTGCCAACTACTGACATGCGTGGGTGCTCATTGACAAGGTCGGTGAGCATCGACCTTAGTAGGCCCTCATCCTCGACAATGCCGACGCGGATCGGGTTCCTTGCCTCACCCATGCCAGACAACCTACCTGTCATTGCTTCCGCCTGGTGATTTCTGGTGCGCGTGCCGCACCAACAGGGCAGCGCTTCGCCCGGCTTGAGCCGGGCGAAGCGCCGTCTGGCAGACCAACAACGTGGCTACCCAAAGCACAAACTCAGCTATTTGAGGTTGACGGCAGCTTGCGGGGGGCATTTTGTTAGTCTACTGAAAAATAGGGCAGTTGGATTAGTAATCCATGCCACCCATGCCGCCGTCGCCGCCAGCCGCAGGCGCGGCCGGTTTCTCCGGCTTGTCAGCCACCACAGCTTCAGTGGTGAGGAACATT
>JAIRPS010000112.1 GCA_031256885.1 Bifidobacteriaceae bacterium
CACGCAAGGCCATCCAGCCGAGCAGGGCACATTTGACACGTGCCGGGTATTGCGACACACCCGCAAAAGCCATCGCATCCCCCAATGCTGCTGCGGTCGAATCGGGAAGCTCCGCTCCCCGTGAATGCATCAGCTGCACAAACTGGGCTTCAAGATTTGCCGCCTGCTCCAACGTTTTGCCTTCCACCAGCTCTGACATCATTGAGGCAGCAGCTTGCGAGATGGCGCAGCCGCGTCCTTCCCAACGCACTGTTTTCAGCTGCGGCGCAGCGTTGGTTGTTTCAGTAACTACACGCAAACGGATTTGGTCACCGCAAACCGGGTTGACTTGGAAAGATTCGCCAGTAAAAGCTGCGGCATCAAACAATGACACGCGCCCGTAAGGATCACGTGAATGATCAATGATCAACTGCTGGTAAAGATCATTCAAACTACTCACTGATCAACTCCAAAATAAGCCCTGACCTGCCCTAATGCTTCTACAAAGCGGTCCAGTTCAGCAACTGTAGTGTATGGGCCAATTGAGGCGCGGGTGGAAGCCACCGCACCCAATGCGTGATGTAACGGTATTGCACAATGATGCCCCACGCGCACAGCGATACCGCGAGCGCTGAGGTACTGTCCGACATCGTGCGGATGAACAGAATCAACCACCACACTGACCACGCCAAGTCGACTAACCAAGCCAGCCGCCGGACCAAGGATCTGCACGCCAGGTAACTGCGTCACAGCATCAAGCAAATAGTTGGTCAACAGTTGCTCACGTTCAGCCAATCGTGCGGTCCCCCACTGACCTAAATAATCCAAGGCTGCCGCCCAGCCGACCAACTGGGCTACTGGCGCTGTGCCGGCTTCAAAACGTTGCGGCGGCGGTTGGTAACTCGCCCCGGTTTTGGTAACCACCTCAACCATTCCACCACCCAGAACAGCTGGCGGTAACACCTGCAACAGTTCACTGCGCCCCAACAAACAACCTACACCTGTTGGGCCAAGCATTTTATGGGCTGAACAAGCCGCTAAGTCCACCCCCAAGGCAGCAAAGTTGAAAGGTTGGTGAGCGGCTGATTGGGCGGCATCCAAAACTGTCCAAGCACCATAGCGGCTTGCTTGACTAACCAGTTGTTCGACATCGCTCAGTGCGCCGGTCACATTGGAAGCATGGGTGAAAGCAACCAGTTTGGTGCGCTGATCAATCTTGTCAAGCTGGTTCAAATCAAGCTGACCGTCTTGAGTCACCTCAATCCAATCAAACTGCGCCCCAAGTCGCTGGGCAAGGGCTTGCCACGGCAGCAAATTTGAGTGATGTTCAGCCTCAGTAGCCACGATTTTTGAGCCGGCTGGGATCAGTTCAGCCCGTTCAAACAGCAAGGCCGCCAAGTTCAAAGCGGCTGTAGTGCCGCTGGTGGTCACAAACTGGTTCGCTTCAGCCCCCAAAAACTCTGCCACTGCGGTGCGGGCTTGTTCATAAACTGCGGTTGCCCGTTCCGCCAACCAGTGGGTTCCCCGGTGAACAGCGGCACCGCAAGTTTCATCAAACCGGTGTACTGCCTCAAGGACGGCACGCGGCCGCAAAGATGTTGCCGCAGTGTCCAAATAGACAAGCTGCTGCCCATCTGGCCCAACCTGGTCAAGTAACGGAAAATCGCCGCGCAGCACCTCAGACAGCTCAGCAAACCCGGATGAACTAAGCTCCCCCGGCATTTCAGCGTGGGCGCGGGTTTCAGGCATATTTGTCATAACCCTCCGCCTCGAGACGTTCGGCTAGTTCCGGCCCGCCCTGCTCAGCCACCCGACCAGCCACCAAAACATGCACATGATCAGGTTTGATGTACTGCAAAATGCGTGTGTAATGGGTGATCAGCATGACGCCTAGGCCGGTTGCTTGCTGGGCCCGGTTGACGCCTTGGCTAACGATTCGCAGCGCATCAACATCTAACCCTGAATCGGTTTCGTCAAGGATCGCAATGCGCGGACGCAGCAGTTCCAGCTGCAGCACCTCGTTCCGCTTTTTTTCACCGCCAGAAAATCCCTCATTGACGCTTCGCTGCGCAAACTCAGGGTCCATGCGTAAAGCAACCATCGCTTCGCGTACCTGCTTAACCCAGTTACGCAACGGTGGGGCTTGGCCATCCAGCGCGGTTTTGGCGGTGCGCAGGAATGATGCTTCGCTCACCCCAGGCACCTCCACCGGGTATTGCATGGCCAAGAACAAACCGGCTTTAGCACGCTCATCAACACTGCAAGACAGCAGGTCAACCCCGTCTAAAGTCGCTGTACCAGCAGTCACCTGATATTTCGGATGGCCGGCCAAGGCATATGCCAGGGTTGATTTACCGGAACCGTTCGGCCCCATGATGGCGTGGGTTTGTCCCGAACCGATCGACAGGTTAACCCCGTCCAATATTGGTTTGAGGCCTTGTTCAGTGCGCACGCTAACGTGCAGGTCAGCGATTTCTAGCGTGGTCATGCTGCTCCTTGCTTGGCGGTTTGATCCTGATAGTCCAACCGGTGGTCAACTGCCGCCACCAGTGTTTTAGCTATTTCCGGTACACCGATCTGGTCAATTAGTGAGGCAAAGAATCCTTGAACCACTAATCGCCCCGCGCTGACCCTGTCAATACCGCGTGATTGCAGGTAAAACAGTTGTTCATCGTCGAAGCGGCCAGTTGCGCTGGCATGGCCAGCTCGTTCAATCTGCCCGGTTTTGATTTCGAGATTAGGCACCGAATCGACGCGCGCCCCGGCTGTCAGTAACAGGTTACGGTTCAGCTCATAGCTGTCAGTTCCCTCAGCCTGCTCACCAATCAGCACATCACCCACCCAAACAGCGCGGGCGTCGGTGGCTTGTAAAGCGCCTTTATAGGTGACGCGGGAATAGCAATGGGGTGCCTGGTGATCAATCATTATGCGGTGCTCATGGTGCTGAGCTGAACCGGTTAAGTACAGTCCGAGCAGGTCAACCTGCCCGCCTGGTTCGTTCAAGTTGACCCGAACTGTGCTGCGCGCCACCGCCGCACCCAAATTGACCAGTACATGCTTCAGCTTGGCGTCGCGCCCCAGATTGATCCGATGTGCTGTAGTGCGTAAGGCGTCACGTTCAGCAAAATTCAGCGAGATCACCGTCAGTTCGGCACGTTCCGCTAAATCAATCTCGACAGTTTGGCCAAGTATGCCAGAGGCTGCATCATTCAAAATGACTGTTCCAGTGCTGCCGGCTTGGCCGCAGATTGTCAAATGGTGTGCGCTTGGTTCAGTATGGCTGCTTGGCACTAAATCTAATTCCACCACCGGCTGCCGGTCATCTTTGAAAGTAAGCAGGTCAGCTTGGGTGAACCCCTGCCAGGCGGCTGCCGCCGCCCGGTCTTCCGGCTGGCCAACACGACCCAAACGGGCATCGCTGCGGTCAACTCGTTCAAGCTGAACTACCTCAGGTAAAGCGGTGGCAACCGCCTGCCAACTGCCGCCGGCTGCTTGGCCTGTCAGCAAAGGGCGCAGCGTTTCCAGCGGGCTGAAGCGCCATTGTTCTTGGCGTCTGCTTGGTTCAGCGAAACTGTTCAGGTCAAAGCCTTGCGGTTTCATCAACCTACCGATCCTTCCATTTGCAACTCAATCAACCGGTTTAGTTCCAAGGCGTACTCCATTGGTAGTTCACGGGCGATCGGCTCAACAAAGCCGCGTACAATCATTGCCATCGCTTCGGGTTCCGCTAAACCGCGTGACATGAGGTAGAACAGTTGTTCTTCACTGACTCTGGTGACGGTCGCTTCATGCCCCATATGCACATCATCGCAGCGCACATCGACATACGGATAGGTGTCGGAACGGGAGATTTGATCAACTAGCAGAGCGTCACACAGCACGTTTGATTTTGCACCGGTGGCCCCTTCAGCAATTTTGATCAAACCACGGTAACTGGTACGTCCACCCCCGCGCGAGATCGATTTAGAGATGATTGACGATGCCGTATCTGGCGCCAGGTGGATCATCTTTGCCCCAGTGTCTTGGTGTTGTCCGCTACCGGCGAAAGCAATTGATAATGTTTCACCGCGCGCGCCGGGACCAGCTAAAACGCAGGCAGGATATTTCATGGAGGTTTTGGAGCCAATATTGCCGTCAACCCATTCCATGGTTCCGCCTGCCTCAACATAGGCCCGTTTGGTCACCAGATTGTAAACATTGTTGCTCCAGTTTTGAATGGTTGTGTAACGCACGCGCGCGTCT
>JAIRPS010000235.1 GCA_031256885.1 Bifidobacteriaceae bacterium
CACACCAACACAGCCAGCATTGACTAAGGGGTTACCTTGATATGAGGGATCAAAAACTGTTTCACCACCAATATTCGGCAAACCTAAACAGTTGCCGTAACCACCAATTCCTGCTACCACACCATGGACTACACGAGCGGTGTCTGGGTGATCAATTCGGCCAAATCTGAGCTGATCAAGCACAGCCACCGGACGCGCCCCCATCGCAATAATGTCACGCACAATTCCACCAACTCCGGTGGCTGCCCCCTGGTACGGTTCAACAAAACTGGGATGATTATGTGATTCGATCTTGAATGTAACTGCCCAACCTTGACCAATATCAACCACCCCAGCATTTTCGCCAATACCGGCTAACAGGTGGCGGCGCATCGTCTCGGTGGTTTTGCCACCAAATTGTTCTGTCAGGTGCTTCTTTGAGGACTTGTATGAGCAATGCTCCGACCACATCACCGAATACATGGCAAGCTCGGCGGCGGTGGGTCGCCTGCCAAGGATTTGCCGAATCATCTGGTATTCGTCTGCTTTGAGACCCAGTTCAGCCCAGGGTTGGGCTTGCTCAGGAGTAGCAATGGCGGTAGCAACAGTGTCGATGGCGGCAGTCACGCCAATGATTGTAGAGGCTAGTTGAGCACCGGGGCACCACACATTGCGCTGCGCTGGCCTGTGCAAACCAGAGCTGCGGCAGTGCCAGCTCTGTTCGGCAGAACCACGAACAGCCTTACATTATCAGGCTGATCAGGCAGTTTCCTTCAGTTGCGGGCATTGCCAAAGGGTGGAGATTGGGGTGGCCACAATGTTGTGACTGAGCATGAAGGAACTTGGTCCCGTGTGTAGAACAATTCCTCCCAAAAAGTCTTTGCCGAGTCGGTCACGTAACCAGATCAAGTGTCGCGCATCATCCAAACTGGGTGCGGCGGTTGCTTTGACCTCAATGGCTATCACTTGACCGCGCGGCAGTTCAATGATCAGGTCAACCTCATGACGCCCACCTTTGTCACGTAAGTGGAATAGTCGCAGCGGACGAGCTTGGATGGCCAGTTCGGGACGAAGTTGCATTGCCACAAAAGTGTCGAGGACGGCACCGAGAATGGCCGGGTCTTGTGCGGCAGCATCCGTATCAACGCCCAGCAGGTGCATGAACAAACCGCTGTCTAAAACGTAACGTTTGGGTAATGCTGCCAACCGGTCTAACCGATCTGACCGCCAGGCTGAGACACGTTCCGAGAAAAAGACCGCTTCCAGCAAATCCTCATATACCCCAGCTGTGTGTTTACTGATACCAGCAGCGTCACGTAAAGTTGCCTGTTCAACAATCCGCGATGAGTTCACTGCTACTGCCTGAACAAAACGGGCAAACTTGGCCGGGTCAGGGTCCAGGCCTGCCAGTTTGACATCGTTAGTGGTTAGTTCAGCTAAGTAGGCAGCTAGCCAACGGTCTCGGGTTTGACTAGTTGAGCGGTTAACCACCACGTCAGGGAATCCACCAACTACCGCTAAATCTAAATAGTCAAACACCGTCAGCGCGGACGGTGGCGTGTTGGCAAAGTCGGTTACCCCATAACGCAGCCGCTCAAAGAATGTTGCCCCTCTGGACCAGACATCATTGCCCCTCTGGACCACTTGGCAAAGCTAGTTGAGCGGTTGGCGACGGTCAAACATCCACCGGCGATCCGTCATCGTGCGGGCAGCAGCTAAGCCAATTGCCATACCGACTATTTGAAACACGGCTACTGATGCATTGTCGACCATATCTGAGGTGGCTCCTTTTGAGAAAAAGATCAGTGCACGGAAAGCCGCCACTCCCGGCACCATGATCAAAGCTGCCGGTACCGCCATGGCCAAATAACTGGTCCGCCAACGCCCCGAAACCACGGTTGCCCCCAAACCAATCACCAATGCAGTGATCAATGATGTCAGCCAGCCAGAAACAGCCCAGTGCAGCAGCACTAAACGAAGCAGATTTGCAACCAAACCAATGCAACCGGCTCGCAACGCGCAACTCCAGGTGGCGTTGAACATTGCGGAAAAACCAGCCACACCAATAAACGAAGCTGCCGCATGGAGCAACCACCAGATCGCTGTGGGCAAACTGGGTTCGGTTAATGGCAAGGGTTCAAGATCAACCGCCCAGGTCACTGCCATTAGACCGCCACTGGCTGCGAGCAGCAAAGTTGCCGCATAGGCTAAACGTGACAGTCCAGCGCTGAAATCAGTTTTTGCCATATCGAGAGCCGAAGTCACTAATGGAAAACCCGGTACTAAATACAGCAAAGCAGCAACGTAGGCTGCTTCGTGATCGCCCGCCGCGTGGCCAAATGCCGCAACAACTCCCACATACAAAAATGCTGTGAGCAAACTGGCTGCTAATGTGCCCACATACTGGTTGAAGCGCCGCCGTCCCAGCACTTGACGCAACCATTGGCCGGCAAAGGAGGCAACCGCCACGCCAGCTAACTCAACCAATCCGCAACCAGCCAGGTAAGCGAAAGCAGTGCAGGCCGCAGCGGTCACAGCAGCATTTGCGGGCGGTGTGAAAAGTGGTTTTTTGGCATCAATCGCATCCAGAGCTTGTTCCACTTCTTGGGGCGAAGTCCCTGGTGTTAATGCGTGAACCATCCGGCCAATCGCTGCCAGCTTGTGTGCGTTGACGCCAATAAAGTGAACCTGGCCAACCTGGGTGCGAAAACGCGGGCCTTGAAACAGTGTGACAGTCACCTCGGACAAGGTGACCTGCGATTGAATCCAGTCAAGACCGATTGCTGCTGCCACCAGTTCCATTGATGTGCGCACCTGATAAGAATCAGCGCCGGTAGTCATTAAGGCTTTTCCGGTGCGGACCACCGCATGGGCTTCAGCAGCTAAGTTTTTCGATCCCGGTGAGCCGTCACGGTAGTGATGGGAGCGGCGCATGGTTACCTTTCTAATGTGACGGCAACAGTTCGTGGCGCTGAATAATGGCGTCACGGCCAGGCCCCACGCCTATAACGGAGATCCGGCAACCGGAAAGCTCTTCGATTGCCTCAACATACCGCCTGGCTGCGGGGGGTAAATCCGCAAAGTCCCGCGCACCCGTGATGTCATCTGTCCAACCATCAAAGTATTCGTAAACCGGCTTGGCATGGTGTATGTCAGACTGTGAAACAGGCAACTCATCAAAACGCTGACCAGCAATTTCATAGGCAACTGCAACAGGAATGCGTGGCCAGCCAGTGAGCACATCAAGTTTTGTCAAAACAATATCGGTCAAGCCATTGATCCGTGTGGCATAACGCGCCACCAATGCGTCGTACCAACCGCAGCGACGCGGGCGACCAGTGGTGGTGCCAAACTCATGGCCAGCTTGCCGCAACTTTTCGCCATCGGCATCGTGTAATTCAGTGGGGAAAGGACCGGCCCCCACCCGGGTGACATAGGCTTTAGCCACCGCAGCGACCCGATCAATGCGCTGTGGCCCAATCCCTGAACCAGTTGCCGCACCTCCAGCAGTTGCCGACGATGACGTCACAAAAGGATAAGTGCCGTGGTCAACATCGAGCATGGTGGCCTGGCAGCCTTCGAGTAAAACGGTTTGTCCCGCGTCGAGCGCCTGGTTAAGCAGCAAACTGGTGTCAGTGACCATTGGCTCGAGACGTGCGGTATGCATCCGCAGTTCATCGAATACAGCATCAGGGGAAATTGCCCGCCGGTTATACACCTTAACCAGTAACTGGTTTTTCTGATCGAGCGCCGCTACCACTTTTTGGCGCAAGATTGAGGCATCAAACAAGTCTTGTACGCGGATGCCTACTCGCGTCATTTTGTCGGCATAGGTTGGGCCAATTCCCCTGCCAGTGGTACCAATTTGGCGTTTGCCGAGAAAGCGCTCTGTCACTTTGTCAATGGTTCGGTTGTACGAAGGAATGATGTGCGCATTGGCACTGATCTTGAGACGTGATGTATCAACCCCGCGACGTGCTAGATCAGTCAGCTCAGCAAAAAGCACATCCAGATCAATCACCACACCGTTGCCGATCACTGGCGTTACTCCTGGTGAGAGAATGCCGCTGGGCAACAGATGCAAGGCATACTGTTGATCGCCAATCACAACGGTATGGCCAGCGTTGTTGCCGCCGTTGTATTTCACTACGTAGTCAACTTGACTGCCCAGCAAATCGGTGGCTTTACCTTTACCTTCATCCCCCCACTGTGCACCGATCACGGCGATTGCTGGCATGAACTGGTCCTTTCTGCCAAAACTGGTGATTTTCTCACTCCTAGTTTAGCGGTGGCTTGACTGACTTGGCTGTCAGACAGTTCTGGCCGGTTTGGTCGCCCAAAACTGTGCCGTAAGGCTGCTTGACCAGGCCGGTAACCGCAGCAATGGAGCCTGTGCGACGGTTAACTGATCAGCATTCTTCCCCCGCAAATGT
This sequence comes from Bifidobacteriaceae bacterium, assembly GCA_031256885.1. Next base: position 4,413 of record JAIRPS010000235.1, read on the forward strand.
AACGATTTGGTAACAAATGTTGGATCTGTACTCAAAACCGCAAACACTCGTCTATGATGGTTCATGGACGTCCGCACCCGCGGCTAACGATGTTGCTGGCGGAGGGCAGAGGGCGTCCCCCTCTTCAGGGGGGAGTCGTAGCGGCTCCCCCCTTTTTCTTTGCAGTGTGGGCTGCTTTACAGTGCCAGCGCCATCTTGCGGTGAAGCTGCTGCCCAGCTCAGTCTGCAGCACCACGCCAAGCGCGATGCAAAGCGACAACCCCAGTTGACAAATCACGGTACGACACCCGCCGCCAACCGGCCTGACTGATCAAATCAGCCACTGCCCTTTGGTCTGGCCAAGCAATAATCGACTCCGCCAAATACTGATAAGCCGCTGCTGAGCCGGTTGCCAGACGCGCCAACAAAGGTAGGCCGAGCTGCAAGTAAAGCCGATGCGCCCAACCAAGGCAATCGTTACCGGGCGGCGAAAACTCGCAAATCACCAAACGGCCTCCCGGTTTGGTGACTCGCCACATTTCACGCAAACCCGCCAACGGGTCAGCCAAGTTACGTAAACCAAAAGACACGGTCACAACATCAAACGTCTCATCCACAAACGGTAAATCGGTGGCGTCCGCCAGTACTAATGCCGCCGGCACAGCTCGTTTAGCGGCCACCGCCAGCATGCCCGCTGACCGATCCGCGCACACAACATTGGCACCCAATTCGGCTAAAGCGATAGCTGATGTACCTGTGCCGCCAGCCAAGTCAAGCACCCGTTCCCCCGGCAGGGGGTCAATCGCTTTGACTGTGGCTCGCCGCCAATAACTGTCCAAACCAACTGACAAAATCCGGTTAACTTTGTCATAACATTCCGCTACCTGGTCAAACATGGCTGTGACAGTTGGCGGACTCTTTGTCAGGTCAGCACGCATCCGCCAATCCTGCCACATTAGCAAGCAGTCAGGCAGCAACTCAGACCTCGCCCATACGCAGGCCCGGCACACTACGCTTGACCGGCGATGATCACATGTGTAACCATCCCCGCACCGCCCAACTGGGCAAGCCAACTGATCAGCGCTTCCCCAGGACAGTGGCCGCTGGCCTGGTTGCGCCGCGGTCAGGGCATGATTGCTTGGGGACAAACTGAAAGACTTGACTTGCAGGGGCCAAACCGCCTGTCCCGCGCCGCCGGCTGGTGGGCCAAACAAGCTGCTAGCGCCCAAATCAGTGTCGCAGAAAATCCCAACCAATCCGGTCAGTCTGGAGCTTTGAGCAAGCAACCCGGTACTGGACTGATCGCTTTTGGTTCTTTCCCTTTCGATGACTGTTCAGCCGCTGCCGCTGTTTTGATAGTGCCGCAGGTAGTGGTCGGTTTACGTGAACAAACAGCCTGGATTACTGGCATTGCCAACAATGTCAGCCGCAGCAGCTTGGCCAAGAACCTAACTGCACTGCTGCAACAGCGGCCTACCGCCGTTGTTGATGAGCTAAACAATCGGCACAGTCCACCCGAGCCAGCCCAAGCAGGCAGCGGAGTGGCTCGCCAACCGCGCCATTTAGCTGAAGCCTGGCCAGGTGTTGTGGCGCAGGCAATCGAGGCTATTCGGCGCGGTGAAGTGGAAAAAGTGGTTTTGGCGCGCGACGAATGGGTCAGCCGGGAGCAGCCCTGGCGGATTGCTGATCTGCTCAGCAATTTATCCGCCGCCTACCCCAACTGTTGGACTTTTTGCGTTGATAACCTGGTTGGGGCAACTCCAGAAATGTTGGTTCGTTCAGTTCATGGTTTGGTCACAGCGCGCGTTTTAGCAGGTACTTTCCCGCACGATGCCGGTGAGCCAGACCGCTCACGCCTTGCCCAAGCGCTCCTCAGCTCTTCCAAAGATTTAGCAGAACACCAGTTCGCGGTGCGGTCGGTGGCTCAAGCATTAGCACCTTTCACCAATGAGCTCAGTGTGCCGGACGCCCCTTATGTGTTGTCGTTAGCTAACGTTTCCCATTTGGCTAGCGATATTGCTGGGGTGGCTAGTCAAAAATTTAGTGTGTTGGAATTGGCAGATGCTGTTCATCCCACTGCCGCTGTTTGTGGCACACCGCCAAACCCAGCTCGCCAGCTACTGACCAGACTTGAAGACTTTGACCGTGAACGGTATGCCGGACCAGTCGGTTGGATTGACAGCCAGGGTGATGGTGAGTGGGCTATTGCACTGCGTTGTGCCCAACTTAGCGCTGACCGACTCCAAGCACATCTCTATGCTGGCGGCGGCATTGTGGCTGCCTCACAATGTGCCGAGGAGCTTGCGGAGACTGAAGCGAAGTTTTTACCAATGCGCCAAGCTTTAGGCTGCGCCTAAGACTGTCTGCTTAAACAACGAACCAGCACACACCAACTTCGCCCTGGTTGGTGTGTGCTGGTTCGCCTTAGCTAGGTTTCGGTTTGCCGCTCCCCGTGATGACGAATAACGGGTGCTTCTCGGCTAACCGAACGTTGCTTACCAGTTGAACATGTCGAAAGGATCTTGGAAGTACCCCTCACCCCCTTCCTGACCCGGTTGCTGGTTGGGGTACCCGGGCTGTGAGCTTGGTTGAACTGTTGGGCCATCCGGCGAAGCAACTGCCGCTGCCGAATCAAGTTTTCCGAGGGTGGCTTGAATATCTAGGGCTTTGCCATCACGGACAACCGTGAATGTGACTTGTTGTCCCACAGCGTAAGTGCGCACCCAGGCTTGCAGTGCCGCCATCTCGGTGGTTGGGTGACCATCTATACCAACAATCACATCACCAACCTTCAAGCCGGCAGTCGCAGCCGCACTATCTGCATATACCTCAGTAATTTTGACGCCTTGACGTGTCACACCATCAAAAGTCACTTGGGTGGTTTCTAGAGTGACGCCGAGGTAAGCATGTTCAGCGCTACCATCAGCAATCAGTTGCGGCGCAATCACTGAAACCAGAGCTGAAGGAATCGCAAAACCCAGACCAATTGAGCCGGATTGCTCACTGAACATGCCTGAACTGACCGTGGCGATTGAAGAAGTGATGCCAATGACTTTGCCTTCTTTGTCAAACAACGGCCCACCTGAGTTACCAGGGTTGATTGCAGCATCAATCTGAATCACGTTGATTACCGCCATATCATCAGCCGTACCAGATGCTGAAGTTGTGACCGGGCGGTTGATCGCTGAAACAATACCGGTGGTCACAGTGTTGTCTAATCCCAATGGATTGCCCACGGCCATTACCGGGTCACCCACTTCCACCTGGGCAGAATCGCCCAGTTCAGCTTCTTGCAAGTCCTGTGGCGGATCTTTGATTTTGAGCACAGCCAGGTCTGTCTTAGGGTCGCTTCCCAGTACTTCTGCCTGGAAAATCCGGCCATCAGCTAAGACAATCTGGATTTGGCCTCCCTCAGCAATCACGTGATAGTTGGTGATGACATGGGCTTGTTCCGCATTGATGACAACACCGGAACCTTCTGCCCCGGAGTTTTGGGTGGATACCTGAATGGCCACCACCGATTGGCGCACAGCGTTGGCTACTGGCCGCCAATCGGGTGCGGCACCGTCATTTTGCGGCACATTGGCAGTGTTTTTGCCGGAGTTGAGTTTCTCAACTGAAGCTGACCCATCAGATATCTGAGTCTTGGCAGCCGGCTGAAACCCGTGGGTAACTGCTGCACCAACCGCCAAGCCACCTAATGAGGCTGCCAGC
>JAIRPS010000239.1 GCA_031256885.1 Bifidobacteriaceae bacterium
ATGAACATAGAGCACAGCTGGTCTAGTGACTTGGTTGACAACAGTGCCACCCGCCGCCAAGGCTGGCGCGGTCACGTCGCTCGGCTGAATCAGCCGCACCAGGGTGGCGGTGGCTGAATCGGGCAAGGTGAGCTCATGTTGTTGCCAATCTGGGCCCAGAACATCTGGCTGCCAACCATTCACAGACCCACTTTGTCACAAATACCAGTTCGGTGCCACTGGCCGGTTGGTGAAATTGGCTGGCCTTGGCTGTTGCTGTGACGTGGCCGCCGTCAACTGCTGCGTCGGTGTCTGCCTAATGGCCCTGCGTCCCAACGTCGGCTGATTCGCCGTCCCAAGGGCGCAAGAAAATCGTTCAACTCGCGCACGCCCAGCAGTTTCAAAGACACCAAATACACACCCACCATAACTGGTCCTGCCACCAGTAACGTCAAGGCAGCCCAGCCGCGCGAACCGCCATCATTGTCAATCAGGTGGGTTGACAACCAGCCAATCTCCCCGCTTAGCAGAGCCGCCACAGCTAAACGACAATGCACCGACACTAACCGCCGTCCATCAACGCCCCCAATCCGCCAACGCAAAGAATTCAACCGCAACACACCACCAGAAAAATATGACAGCGTCTGCGACAAACCGACACCAACAACCCACCAGCGAAAACTCAAATAGCGCGCCGTGGCAATGCAACCAACAATGTAAAGCAAAGACATTGGTATTTGGAACGTGAAGACAGTACGCCCGTCCTCAAAAGCAAAAAATACTCGTTTGATCAGCAAGGTTACCCCTAAGGGAACCAAGCCAAGTGATAAAGGAACCAGAGCCGTAGCAATCGCTTCAATCGACAATGGTGATGAACCAAAAAATATCAAACGGCTGAGCGGCCATGCTAAAACAATCAAAGCGGCAGTAGCAAACATTGTGAAAACCGAGGTGGTACGAATGCCATATGATAATGAATCACGCACGCCCGCAATATCACCGCGTCCGGCTGCCTCGCTCATTGTGGTAAACAAAGCAGTTGTCAATGAGACTGTGATCAAAGAATGCGGTAGCACATAAACAATCAAAGCGTTGGTAAAAACAGCATTACCAGCTGCCATTTGGTCGCCCATAGTTGGAGCTGATCCGGCTGTTCTATATGCCACCCAAGTGGCGATTTGATCAAGGGCTAATGTGCCTAAAGTCCACAACGCCATGCGTCCAGTTGAGCCAAGCCCACTGCCACGTAAACGCCATTCTGGTTTGAAACGAAAACCTAAACGACGCAATGGCCAAATCAACACCAAAGCCTGACCAGCCACACCAACTGTGGTACAACCTGCCAACAGCATGATTTGCCCACTTGTCCAAGTTCCTACCTGGTGAACCGTGCCAGCAGCGTCCTCCTGCCCAAATAGTAAAATAAATAAGCCAAAACCAAGCAACGCGAACACGTTGTTAACAACCGGTGCCCACATAAATGGCCCAAATGAACCACGTGCATTGAGCAGCTGCCCAAGCAAAGTGTAAACACCAAAGAAAAATAGTTGAGGAATACAAAAAAATGCAAAGACTACTGCCAAAGAGCGCTGGTCAGCAGGCCAGTTTTCTGTGTAGAGGCTGACTAGCCAACCGGCGCTGATTGTCAACGCTAATGTCAAAACAGCCAGGCAACTAATACCTAGTGTGAGCAAACGTGAAACAAAACGATCCCCATGCCGCCCTTGATACGCACGCACAATTTGCGGCACCAGTATTGCATTTAGCAAACCTCCTGCCAAAACCGCATAAAAAAAGTCAGGAAGCCGATTAGCAATATCGAAAGCGTTGGCTGCACCACCCAATGCACCAATCGCTGCAACTAAAGTAGATGCCCGTAAGAACCCAAGAATGCGTGACACAAGTGTTCCCGCAGCCATGACAGCTGTGGAACCAGCCAATGAACGTTCGCTCACAGTGCAGCCTTTGCTGCAGCTAAAGCACTAGTGCGCCGCCGCCGTCTAATTGACCGAATCAACCCAATCACAAATGCCACAGCAATAATTCCGGCAAACACTGCTGTGCTGACAGTTTCCCACTCGGCATGAACCCGGACACGTAATGTTGCTGCTGTGGTAATCAATTCCCCGCACACGGTCAATATTTGTACTTTGACATCAACTTGACCGTTCGCTAATGCACGTACCGGCAAGCGCACTGTCACATCGCTCTGCGGCAGCAGTTCTACATCAATTGACTGTTTAGCAACCAATGAAGCATTGGCTGGTAATAAGTTCACACGCACCTGAACAGGTTCATCCATTTGATTGTTGAGCACTACAGGTAAATCCCCTGCCGCGCTGATCATGGTCACCGTACTGTCATGCGCCACCCCGACTTGACTGAATAACTCATCAAGTTGGTTGATCAACCGGTTGGCTAAGCGACGTCCCTGCTCATTGCTAATGCTTACCGCTAAAGGCTCAACTAGCTTTTTGCGGTAAGGCTCAATTAGTTGTTCTGGATTTTCTGTAATTTGAGCAAAATCTTGTAAGCGTTGCCAGCGCGTGGTCAATTGGTCAACCAACTGACCCGGTATGCCGGTTGCCGCTAAATGGGTTTGCGTGACTGTGGTTGAACGTTCCACCGGCCCGGCTGTCAGATCGGTGAGATGAGCACTAGTCAACCATGGCAAATTCAATAAATGGTGTAGTCTATCGACCAGCTGATCGATTGGTTGTTCAGCAATTTGATCAAAGCAAATTAAACTAACCTGAACAGCGCTGCTGCCTGCTTGGACGGTTTGCCACGCCAAATCTGCCGCGAGTGTTGCAAAAGCGACTGATTGGGAGTGGCTGGCCGTGGTTGGTGCCAGCATGGTGGCCGCGAAAGCTCTGTCTGGGATCAGGGCAGTAGTTTGCTGGGTTTTGCTTCGCAAAGACACCACACCACTGGCGACACTGTCAGGCTGCGAACCGGCTAGTTGTTCAGCCAGTACAAGAGGGTAGTCATACACTCGGCTAGCTAGATCAACCAGCTGACTACCAACCGGTTCAGACGGCCAAAGCAAATACCCAATCTGATCAGCTTGGTTCCCCAAAACAGCGGCTAGCTGCTGTTGCCCCAACTGTTTGGCAACTGTTAGCAACTCTTCGCCACCACTGGGTGCATTGGCCAGTGCCTCAACACTGACATCTGACCAAGGCAAGGCGTACAAATCGCGTTTACCAATTTGGCTAACCAGCAGACTGTTCAATGCGGCATCGGCAGAATCTTCCAACAGGTTCGGGTCAAACACCCAGTCAATCGGGAGGTCTTCAGTTGCTTTTGCTAGCTTGATGATTCGCTGACGTGCCTGCGCAACACTTTCCCCTGGATTAGCTCGTAAAGGTAACACTGAAGCGACAGCGCGCGGTGTTGGCAACTGGTCGGCTGGTGCCCAAATCACATAAGACCGGTCAACTGCCACCGAACGTTCAGCGGTGGCCACTTCGATCAACACACCCCATGGTCCCCACAACTGATCATCCGAATACCCCAAACCTAACTGTCTGGCTTCCACCTGAAACTCGAACCGCACTGTTTGACCTGGTGCTAAACCCTCCCCCAAACTGACTTGATCAGATTTCACTATCCAAGCCTGATACTCCTCAACCCCTTGTTGCCGCCATTGCAGCAGGTCACGCCGGGTAGTGAAAGGGTTAGTTGCCCGGCGCAGGTTTATTTCACCGCGTAAATCCAAACTGCCCGTATTGGTCACTGTTCCAGATATTTTCACAATATCGTTATCGCTGGCCAGCACACCATCAATGTTGGTAATGCTGACCAGGGCATCAATCCGCTGCGCCTGGGCTGGCTGCGCCAAACCCGCCAAAGCAATGACCACAGCCAAACTGATGCACCAACAACTTAGCCAAAACCAGTGCCGGGCAGTTCTCGCAAACCACCAAAAACCAACCGGGGAAGCTGGTGCTCGAACCGCAACCGGTTCACGGAACTGGATCATTGGCCACCGTCCAAAATGGCTTGGGCAACACACACCAATCGACGCTCGTTTGGATAAGTCAACCTTTCTGGCAGTTCGCTGAGCATAACCCACTGTGCGTCCTCAACCTCACGGTCAGGGTCAGACAGATGAGTGAGGCACCCATCAATAGCGCAAAGCAGGTAATGGTGGACAGTTTTATGGACACGTCGTTGCGTTCCGGCAAACCAATAGGAGACAGTGCCAAGCGGACGCAACACTTGACCAGTAATACCAGTTTCTTCACGCACCTCACGGCTTGCCGCTGCTTGTGGTGTTTCACCCGCCTCAACATGGCCTTTAGGCAGGCACCACTCCAATACACCGGCTCGATTCCTTCGGGCAATAACCGCCCCCCAAGCTTTACCGTCCACCACATCAACTACCAAACCGCCTGCCGAAACTTCCTCAACAATTGGCGTCCTGCGGCTCGGTTGCACCACAGCTGTAAGCACTGTGCGCGGTGCGGGCCGAGCTTGCGGTTTGGACATAATAGTCAGCCTATTAGTTTGCTGACGTCTTTGCCCAACTTGGATCGGCGTGCCTGCTCAGAGGCAATCGCCTCCCCGCACTGAAGCATCGGTTAGCTAAATCAGTGTGACTGATTTCAGCCAACTGTTGGCTTTGTCCCTCAGCTACCTTTCAACATTCAGCGTGGCCCACTTCACTGAGTTTGTTTGATCTGGCAGGCTTATGGGCGATGCCAACTACCACTAGCCCCACCGTGTTACGTCAGATGCGCGAACAAGCCACCGCTGCTTTGGCTGGCTTACCTAACGACATCGGCGAATTAGCGCAACTGTTCGCTGCTGAGAACCACGAATTATCCCTGGTTGGCGGCACTGTACGCGACATGTTGTTAGGCCGCAGCAGCGGCGATTTTGACTTTGCGACATCGGCACATCCAGCAGTGACCGAGCGTCTGCTCAGCCAA
>JAIRPS010000242.1 GCA_031256885.1 Bifidobacteriaceae bacterium
GTCAACGGCGGCAGCCAAATTGTTTGGATCATGCTGGTTTACCGCTCTGACCTGGCGCTATCTAGCGCCGACGGCGTGGTTACTGCTTCAACCACCACACCTGAAGATAACCTTGCTAACAATACTGATCAAGCCAAAATTCTGATTGATGATCCAGTCACCCGCTTAGAAGCTGAAAAAACGGCTGCTAGCGGTAATGGCGCTAATGGCGAAATTGTCGCTGGCGAAAGTTTCAGTTTCACCATTACTGTACGGGTTGCGCCGCAACCAATTAGCACTAACCCATACCAGGCACCAGCCGACGCTCTTGACGTGCAATTTGTTGATAACTTACCGACTGGTTTCAGCGCGAGCAGCGTAACAACCACTCAAGGTTCATGTGTGATAGGCACATCTGGTTCATCAATCAACTGCTCGCTCGGCCGGTTGGGTGGCCCACTTTCAGTGGTGAACCAGGTGGCTGCGATCACTATTCAAGGCCAGGTTTCCACCGCAACCGCACCAGGAACAGTTACCAACACAGCCCATCTGAGTACTGCCACAGATTTACCGCCAGGCGAATACCCACCTGAACCAAGTGTTGATGTCAAGGTGGAACACCATACTGATCTTCATCAACTGAAAACCGCCAACACGGTTGCCTGCCCCAGCGATCCCAGCCGGGACTGTTTCCTGGCTGGTGGGCAGGCTTCTTGGACATTAACCACAGTCAATCAGGGGCCATCTGATGCTCTCGAAGCCTATGTGACCGATGATCTGAACCCCGGTTTGGAATTCGACGCTGCCGCATCCGATTCCCGCTGCCAAGTGACCAGTGGTACGCCAGCAACCGGTCAAACCATTCGTTGTGTGGTGGCTGATCCCACCGCTGTTCCGGCAACAATACTTGCAGCCGGCCAAAGCGTTTCGCTAGTGATTGCGGCAAATATCCCGTCTTATGCATTAGTGCAAGATCAAGCGCCCACACCTGGTAATAATTTGACGCAAACAGCCAACAGCGCAACCGTTCACCTGCCGCCACCAGCGATTGACCCAAATATTCCGAATAACACCACCAGCCCGCCAGTAGTAGTACCAATCGAAGATCAGGCAGATGAGCAACTGGTTGGTTCTATTTCCGCCACGCAGGTGGTGGCTGGCTCAACCGTTGTTTACACATTCACCGGTCTGAACGCTGGCCCGGCAGCTGTCAAAGACCCAGTTACTGTGATTACTTTCCCACCCGGCTTTACCCTGATTGATTTAACTGTGCCAGCGGATTTGATAACCTGCGCACAAGCAGCGGCTGGTGTGCCAGTGGTTTACACCGTGACCTGCCGCACAATCGCTGCAGGACCGCGCGGTGCGATTGCTGAACCAGGCATTCCCGCCACCGGTATGGCAACCTTACTTGTGCCAACCGATGAGCCAGGCGGCACATACACCACAACCGCGCAGGTGGCAACACCAACCGCTGAGACACGCTACGACAACAACAGTGTGACATTAGATTTGACGATTCAGGCACAAGCCGACCTTGCAGTCACCAAAACGCTGATCACCGACCCAATTCACCCCGGCCAGCCAGTGGTTTTCGGTTTGCAAGTAACCAACCACGGGCCTTCAATTGCCCATGATGTAGTCCTGGCTGACCTGCTACCAGATTTCACTACAGTTCTCAGCGCTACTGGTGCTGATGGCAGCAATCCTTGCGTGGCGGTTGAAAACGAAGTTGATACCAACCAATCAGCTGCCTGCCGTTTAGGTGATTTGGCAGTTGGCCAAACAGTTAGTGGGCAGCTCACTTTGCAGCTTGACTCTGCGGCGACGGGCACGTTAACAAACCAAGCGATTGTTGGCGCTGACGGATTTGATCCAGTGATCGAAAACAATCAGTCAGCAGTTAGTGGGCCAATTCAACCAGTCACCTCAATCACGCCGCCGCCAGCTTCCGCCAGCGCCACCCCCACAACACCTGCTGCCAGCTCACCCGCACCTGTCGCCAGCTCACCCGTTCCTTCAGCCAGCGGCAGCGATGACACAACGGTATACAACCCTGATCCAAGCCAACCCAGTAGCGCCAGTCCGACACGGCGAGCCACCATCAGTCCGCCGGCCAGCCCCAGCCAAACGGCTAAACCAGCCGGCTCAGGCAGCCTTGCTAACTCGGGTTTGAACCAACAAACCTGGCTGCTGGCGGTGATCGGTGTCAGTTTGTTGCTACTTGGTACCTTTGGTATTTGCTGGTCCAACCGGCGTCGTAAACGCTCCCAACGTTAGTCACTGTTGGTTGATCAGGCCAGCGGCGTTCAACCGTTGCGTTGGCTAGATCTCCACTGCTCTAAACTGGCCAAGTGACCACACAAATGATCGGCTTAGAAACCGAATACGGCATTATGGCAGCGGCTGACCCCAGCATCACCCCAATGCTGGCATCGGCTTTGCTGGTGTGGGCCTACCGCGACAGCGGTGTACCCTGGGCGGCCTGGGATTATTCAGCAGAAGATCCGTTAGCAGACGCGCGCGGTTTTCACCTTCAACGGGCGGCCGCGGACCGAAGCATGCTGACTGATCATGCGCCAATAGTGCCTGCTCCGAGCCGACCAACTGCCACCCCGGGGCAGGGTGGACCAACCGCCATCGTTATTGCTAACGGCGCAAGATTATATGTGGACCATGCCCACCCGGAATATTCCGGCCCAGAATGCTCCACTGCTTTAGAAGCTGCCCTCTGGGATGCGGCTGGTGACCGAATTGTTCAAAATGCTGCTGAAACGTTAGCGGCAACCGGAGGGCCGCACCTCGATCTTTACAAAAACAATACCGACGGCAAGGGGGCTGCTTATGGCTGTCATGAGAACTATTTAGTACCCCGAACAATACCGTTTTCAAAAATTGTTGATTTCCTGACACCATTTTTGGTGACGCGGCAGATCATAACTGGTTCAGGGCGAGTTGGCCTAGGACCAAAATCTGAGAAACCGGGTTTTCAGCTTTCACAACGGGCCGATTTTGTGGAGACGGAAATTGGTTTAGAAACCACGCTGCGCCGTCCCATCATCAACACCCGTGACGAGCCGCATTCTGATCCCAACCAGTGGCGCCGTTTACACGTGATTGTCGGCGACGCAACGGTTTTACCAATCGCCACCTATTTACGGGTCGGTATTACCAGTCTGGTTTTAGAAGCACTGATTCAAGGCGGTGATTTGGGTGATCATCTACGTTTAGCCGCACCGGTTGATGCTTTCCACCAGGTGAGCCGCGATTTGACTTTACAACAATCTTTACCAATGGCGGATGGCAGCCGGCGCAGCGCTCTGAGCATTCAACATGAATACTGCGCACTGGTCAGTCAAATTGTTGGATCAAACGATCTTTTAGAGCGCTGGTCTACCCTCTTAGATCAGCTTATTGAAGACCCAGCTAACGCTGCCCGTCAAATCGAATGGTTAGCGAAATATCAACTGCTCGATGGTTTGCGCCAACGCGCCGGCTGTGATTGGTCCAATCCGCGTTTACAGGCTGCCGATCTCCAATGGGCAGCTCTCGACCCGGCTCGCTCACTCGCCGCCCGGCTGATTGCGGCTGGTCGGGTTGAACCCTTGTTCACAGATGAGCAGGTTACTGCCGCCATGATGCAACCACCGCAAACCACCCGAGCCGGCCGGCGTGGCCGCGCCGTAGCGGAGGGCACCGCAATATCTGCCGGCTGGGACCGCCTAGTTCTTAGATCCGGTCAGGTTGTGCCGCTAACCGAGTTGTTGGCGTCGGATTACTGCGTCGCTAACCGGCCAATCTGACCGGTAGGTGCGGGTAAACAGATATCGACCACTGGTGCATACCACCTGACTGGCGGCCTGTGAACATCCTGGTCATGATTGGGGTAGGCCGAGGATTCGGGATACTCCCGCAGTTTGAGCAGTGGCAGCCAGACGTTTATCGAAGGTTGCTAAGGCGTCAAGGCGGAGGGCTAAGTGCAGCACAACGGCATCGGGCATGCGCAGAGTTGAGTGTTTGGCGCGCAGTTTGGCGAGCGCTAGGCCATCACCTGGGTTGATTGGCTGTGGTTTGACGCCGAGCGCTGCCAGGTCATTGAGAAACTGTGTTGCTTCGCCTCGAATAACACGGTGGACAAGTGTTTCAGCCAAGGTTAGCTCGGAAATCATCAGGTCTTCATCATTAGCAATTGCCTCACTGATTAGCTGATTGGCTGGTTGGTGGAGCGGGTGACTGGCATCTTGCAGCGCTATTAGAACATTAGCGTCAAGTGCTATCATTCCGGCCACTCATTGCGCAATTGCTCAAGATAATCAGTTGGGTAGACACAAGATCCAGCCAATCGGTTTAGCGCGGCGCAACGTTTGTGCCGCCGGGCAATCTTTTGCTGCTCAACACTGCGTCCACCCTCTTCAAGCAGTGCTCGTAAAGCTTTTGATCGGTCGTTGATGCCCCAGAAAACGGTGGCTTGGTCAAGCAGATTAGCCAACCAACCGGTATCTGTCAGTGTGTGTCGCGGTTTTGTGGTAGGCACCAAGTAAGAGTATCACACCTAGACATGGTGCTGCACCTAGCGGCTTTCCGACAACAAGCCCCAGGCGCTCCACCCCGTGAGCTGAGACCCGGGGACTAGAACTGTGCAGTTGCCTAACCTTTTTGCTGACAATCGCCGGCAGGCGTCTTAGCGTGACGGTGGGGCGTGACACAATTACGGGCGTGAAAGACCAACCTGGTGACACCAGCACCGTCCCGCCGTCTAACGGTCAGCCCGCAATGCCGGCACAAGCATCACCGCCGCATGACTTGGCAGACTCCGCGTCACAACCGGTTGCAGCGCCCGACCCCGCCGCGGTCGCTGCCGCTGTTGCTGAAGCAATTGCCGCCATCGGCAATGCTCAAGACCTGGCTGAGCTCAAAACGGTGCGTTCGGCTCACCTCGGTGAACGCTCGGCTCTCAGTTCGGCTAATCGTCAGATCAAACAATTGCCGCCAGCCCAACGGCCGGCTGCTGGCCAATTGCTTGGTGAAGCAAAAAAGCAGGTAGCACAGGCTTTGGCGCAACGCCAAGCGGCTTTGGAAGTAGTCGCGGCTGAGCAGGTGCTGGCGCAGCAGCGGGTTGATGTGACCTTGCCAACTGCTCGTTGGCCACAGGGGGCTCGTTTCCCCTTAGAAAGTCTGATGGAACGAATCAGTGATGTTTTTGTCTCGCTGGGCTGGGATATTGCTGAGGGGCCAGAGGTTGAGGCGGAATGGTTCAATTTCGATGCCTTGAACTTTGGCCCGGACCATCCGGCGCGTCAGATGCAAGACACTTTCTACGTTGCCCCAGTCGGCTCAAACCTGGTGTTGCGCACACATACATCACCAGTCCAGGCTCGGACCTTACTCCAACGCGGCGTGCCAGTTTATATTGCGGTGCCGGGTAAAACTTTCCGTACCGATGAGTTAGACGGTACCCACACTCCAGTGTTTCACCAGTTGGAAGGGTTAGCGGTCGACCGGGGGTTGACCATGGCGCATCTGCGCGGCACGCTGGCTCATCTGGCTGAACAAATGTTTGGTAAAGGCCTGAAAACTCGCCTGCGACCAAGCTTTTTCCCCTTCACTGAACCAAGCGCGGAAATGGACTTGCAATGTTTTGTTTGCCGTGGACAGGGCAATGACCCCAGTAAAACCGGCTTGTCGGGCAGTCAAGTGTGTCGCACATGTGGCGGTAACGGTTGGATTGAATGGGGTGGCTGCGGCATGGTTGACCCCAATGTCTTGATTGCTACGGGCATTGACCCTAATGAATATCAGGGTTTCGCATTCGGACTGGGCATTGAACGTACCGCCATGTTCCGCCATGGCATTGCCGACATGCATGACATGGTTGAGGGCGATCTACGCTTCTCACTGCACTACGGAACGGAGAACTAAAATGCCGAAAATTCCTTTGACTTGGCTGAGTGAATGTGTTGACCTGGCTGATCTTGACGGGCATCAAGTTGTCAACGACCTGGTTCGTGTCGGCTTAGAAGAAGAAGCGGTGCACAGTGCCGCAGTTACCGGCCCGCTGGTAGTTGGGCAGGTAATCAGTGTTGAACCGGAACCACAAAAAAACGGCAAAGTGATCAACTGGTGCCAGGTAGCTGTTGGGGCAGATCATGGCGGCAACCGGGGCATTGTTTGCGGTGCGCACAATTTTGTGCCCGGTGACAAGGTTGTGGTGGCTTTACCAGGCGCAGTCTTGCCTGGTCCTTTTCCGATCAGTGCCCGTAAAACCTACGGTCACGTTTCCGATGGCATGATCTGTTCAGAACGCGAACTGGGCCTTGGTGATGACCATGATGGCATCATTGTCTTGGAGCGTCTTGGTTTGAGCGGTGCTGTGGGCAGTGACGCGATTGCGCTATTGGGCTTGGCAGAGCAAACCATTGAAATCAACGTAACGCCTGATCGTGGCTATTGTTTCTCAATTCGTGGGGTGGCTCGTGAACTGACCCATTCACGCCAGTTCGCTAGCCCCAACGGTTGCGCGGTGACTTTTCGAGACCCGGCTGACCTGGCTGTGCCCTCAGCAACCTCCGGCGGTTTCCCAATTGCCCTGGCCGATCAGGCACCAATCCATGGGCAAGCCGGTTGCGACCGGTTTGTGGCACGGATTGTGCGAGGCTGCCAAGCTTTTGGGCCTTCACCCTATTGGCTGCGTCGTCGCCTCAGCCAGGCCGGTATGCGCCCAATTGCTTTGGCGGTTGATGTCACCAACTATGTCATGCTGGAACTTGGCCAACCACTGCATGCCTACGATTTAGCCAGCGTGGCTGGGCCGATTGTGGTGCGACGTGCCAAACCAGGAGAGCATTTGGTGACGCTCGATGATGTTGACAGAACGCTTGATCCGCAAGACCTGCTGATCACCGATTCGCCAAACAATCAAACAGCCAGCCGTGTGCTCGGTTTGGCTGGAGTGATGGGTGGGGCATCCTCTGAAGTCAGCCAAACCACCACTGACCTGCTGATTGAGGCAGCCCATTTTGATCCAATCACGGTTGCCAGAACCGCCCGTCGGCACAAGTTATCCTCAGAAGCAGCCCGTCGCTTTGAGCGGGGAGTTGACCCGGATCTGCCGCCGCGAGCAGCCCAAAGAGCTATCGACTTGCTGATCAAGTACGGCGGTGGGGTTGCCGATGCCGAAGTTACTGACCTGGATAATCATCTCCCGCCCAGTTCGATCGAGTTTGATCCTGCCCTGCCTGGTCGCGTAGTTGGTGTGACCTATCAGCCGGGGTTGGTTCAGCAAATCCTCGAACAGATCGGTTGTCAGGTAACAACTAAGCCAGCAGCTTTGCCCGATGCCGTCAGCCAAGATGCGAATAGCGATGCGGCAGCCTGCGT
>JAIRPS010000062.1 GCA_031256885.1 Bifidobacteriaceae bacterium
GAATGATCCTCATAAGCCTGGGCAGCCAGCGGCGCACTCACCCGTTTGGCGAGCAGTTCTTTGACAATCACAATGCGTTGGCGGCCTTCACCTTTGACACGAACTTCATCACCAACTTTGACTTGGCTGGCTGGTTTTGCACGATCCCCGCGAACCTGCACATGGCCAGCTTGGCAAGCATCAGCAGCCATTGATCGGGTTTTGAACAATCGAATTGCCCAAAGCCAAGCATCAACTCGGACCTTATCGACTGGCGTATCGCTCATTCAACCAATTATGGCGTTGAATGAGCGCCCGGTGTGGGACTGTGGGCACTTTTGGTAGCGGTAGGGTTAGCTTATGACGCATCAGACCAGAGACAAGCAGCTTGGCTTTATTGGGGCAGGCAACATGGCATCTGCTATCATTCGCGGGTTGATTGATGCTGGTGTCGTTGATGGACAGCAGATTGTGGTGGCTGACCCGAATCAGGCTGCAACCCAGCTTTTAGCCAGTCAATTCAACGTGGTGGTAGCCGACAGTAACGAGCAGGTTGCCCAAACCGCCCAAACAGTCATTTTGGCAGTAAAACCGCAGGTAATCCGCATGGTTGCCAGCCTAATCGCTGATCATCTAGCGGGCGCATTAGTGGTTTCGATTGCCGCTGGCACCAGCTTGGCTGACCTTGAGAGCATTCTTGGTGCAGTAGCGCTGGTTCGTCTGATGCCCAATGTTGCTTTGCAAGTGGGTCAAGGTATTACCGCAGTGGTTGGTAATGGGCAAGCTAGCGCTGAACAGGTTGCGCAAGTACGCCGTTTGTTTGATGTGTTGGGTGAAACGGTTGAGTTGCCGGAAAGCCAGTTTGCGGCTTTTGCAGCAGTGGCGGGTGCCTCGCCAGCCTGGACGTTTTACTACATCAACGCTTTAGCAATGGGCGGTGTGGCAACTGGTTTACCGAAAGCCTTGGCTTTGACGGCAGCCACTGCCGCAGTACGCGGGTCGGCTGCTTTATTGGCGAGCGGGCAAACCCACCCAAGTCAGTGGATTGATCGGGTTTGTTCGCCGGGTGGCACAACGATTGCTGGTTTGGCTGTGCTCGAAGAACGGGCGGTGGCCGGCGCGGTTATCCAAGCCGTGCGCGCCTGCGTTCAACGTGACCAGCAAATCTCCGATCAAGCCTGATTAGCCGCGCAACACTAGCCACTGCCAAGGTGTGCTCGGTTGGGAATGCCATAAAGACAGAAAAATCGTCAAGCTGGCCACTGTGGCGCTGATCGCAAAGGCCAAACCAAAGCAGACTGCCCGCACATTGCTGGCTTGCCCACGGCAACACTTGAAATAGGCAATGCTGCTGGTTAGGGCAGCTGCCAAACTGGTGGTCAAGGTCACAATCAGACTTAAAGTCAGCAAGCTGATCCAAGCCGCAGCCGCTAAACCAAGGCCAAGCCAGCCCCAACTGTTGCCGCTAATTGAGAGACCTGGCTGGTTCTGTTTGTTGGCGGTTTTGCTGGGCTGCTCGGGTAAAGCAACGCTGCTGGGTTGGCAGCGCGGAGGCATCAACTGTGGCGGTGATGTGACGACAAGGTTCCGGGAAACGGTGGATACCGGCAGCCAGGGTGGGACGATTCGTCTGGAAACGGTGGGGGTTTGGCTATGAGACATGGGTATTCCTCAGTTAGGCATGGCGGCACGGTTAGTGCCAAATGAAGAAAACCGATGGCTTTGACCGGAATGGATGCGGCCAATGCGGCAAAGCCATCGACATGCCAGCCAGTTTACGTGCCGGTAAGCCCTAAAGGGTTGCTGGCAAGGTTCGCCTTACAGCATTTTGCCAAGTCAAACGGCTTTCTCGTAAAATCTTGTTCGCTAAGAGCGTAATTTTCGTGATCAGTGGATGCACCAGCTTTGCTGATCGGCTAAGATGTAACGGCGCGCGCCCGCGCGCAACCCGCTGAGCGGGTTGGTATATACCCCAAGGATGTAAGACGCTGTGACCGTTCTACGGATTGTCCTCCAGGTGTTCCTGCTGCTGACCAGTGCTTTGCTAATGCTGCTGATCCTGATGCATAAGGGACGTGGCGGTGGCTTGTCAGACCTGTTTGGTGGCGGCATTTCCTCAAACCTTGGCTCGTCCGGTGTGGCCGAGCGCAACCTCAACCGCATCACCGTGATTGTGATTGCAGTGTGGGTGGTTGCCGTGGTTTTGCTGGACTTGTCACACAAATGGATTAGCAACTGATTAGAGCCGAAGGAGGCTGTGGTGGCGAGCGGTAGTGCCATCAAAGGCTCGCGCGTTGGCGCTGGGCCAATGGGTGAAGATGAACGCGGCGAGAGCGCTCCCCGCGTAACTGTGGCGTTTTGGTGCTGCAATGGCCATGTGACGCGCCCCAGTTTTGTTGATGATTCAATGACTACGGTGCCTGAATTTTGGGATTGCCCGCGCTGCGGTTTCCCGGCTGGTCAAGACCAGCACAACCCGCCACCAGCGCCCCGCAATGAGCCGTACAAAACCCATTTAGGCTACGTCAAAGAGCGGCGGACAGATGACGAAGGCAAGCAGTTGCTTGAAGAAGCACTACACGCCCTGAGGGTGCGGCGCGGTCAAGTCGCCGCCTAAACGCTCAGCCCCGGTGCCTGGCCTTAGAACTTGGCGTCTGAACGGCGATGCCGTTCAGAAATAGTGAACGACCAGGCACAACGCAAAGCCAGTCGAAGCCCCGGTCGTTGCTTGGTATGGGCAAACCGGGGCAGTTATCTTAGAAGCCGCGCGCGGCGCGAATTGATTCTTTAGCTTGAGCAGCAATGTTTTGGCCAGTGAAACCAAAACGTTCCATCAACTGGTCGCCAGAAGCACCCGCCCCAAAATGGTCAATCCCAACCATCCGGCCATACTCGCCCACCTTCTCACGCCAACCCAAAGTTGATCCAGCTTCAATCGAAACCCGCGCTCGCACTGTACTGGGCAGCACCAACTCTTGATATTCGGAAGATTGCTCAGCGAACCATTCCCAACAGGGCACTGAAACCACGCGGGCCCCAACGGCATCGGCCGCTAACAACTGGCGGGCTGCCAAAGCTGGGTGAACTTCAGAACCACTCGCAATCAAAATGACATCAAGCGATAAGTCAGCCTTTGGTTCCGCCAGAATGTACGCGCCACGGGCGGTGCCCGCCGCACTCGCCAAAAGCTCCCCGTTAGCAGTGTGCAGATCAGCGCGCGCCAAAACAGGCAAGTTTTGCCGGGAAAGAATCAAACCGCAAGGTTGGTGGGGGCGTTCAATCGCTGTGTGCCAAGCCCAAGCTGTCTCATTGGCATCAGCTGGACGAACCACCGCCAAGCCAGGAATCGCCCGTAAAGTGGCCACTTGCTCAATTGGTTGATGGGTTGGGCCATCCTCACCAACCCCAATCGAATCATGCGTCCAGACAAAAATCGTTCCCAAACCCATCAGGGCAGCAGCCCGCACAGCCGGCCGCATGTAATCGCTGAAAACAAGGAAAGTGCCACCAAAAGCCCTGGTTGGACCATGTAAAACAATGCCGTTGAGAATTTGGCCCATCGCATGTTCGCGGATACCGAAATGCAAAACACGACCGCCCGGGCCGCCCGGCCAGGCACCAGTGTCCGCCGGTATTGCCCGGAAAGAAGGTTGGCCAACCATGGTTGTCATATTTGATTCAGCCAAATCAGCTGAGCCACCCCACAACTCCGGCAGCATCTTCGCTAATGCGGTGATCACTTTGCCGGAAGCAACGCGCGTGGAAACCGCGCTACCCGCCGCAAAGTCAGGCAAACCATTTGGCCAAGCTTCCGGTAAACGGCCATCCATCAGCCGGTCAAATAGGCGAGCATTTGCTCCATGAGCTGCCCGCCAACCGGCGTAAGAAACTTCCCATTCATCACGCAGCGCCTGGTTGCGAATGATTACGCGCCGGGTATGTTCAATGATTGGTTTGGGCATGGCAAAACGAGCATCCGGATCCAAGCCGAGCGCTTGTTTGA
>JAIRPS010000087.1 GCA_031256885.1 Bifidobacteriaceae bacterium
TGCCAACTGCTGCAGAGCTAACCGCCACACTGGCTTTACCATCTGTTCCAGAAGTGACAAGACCGGTGGCAGGATCAAGCGTCAAGCCCACCAAACCAGTGGCGCTGAAAGTCACCGCCACACCAGGAACCGGATTATCCCAACGGTCAAGCAGCAGAACCTCAGCAGTGTGTGGCAGTGGGCCGCCAGCCGCCATGATGTCTGCAGAACTAGTTTTCAGCAAAGCAGCCTGACTGACCGGCCCGGCAGTGAACTGCACAGTTGCGTCACTGCCGGCAACCGCCTGATCAAGCGCATCAATCACCGCATGAACCTGATACGAGCCAGCTTGCCGGGAAGTGAACTGCACCGTAGCAACCCCCAAAGCATCGCCGCTGCTGCCAGTTTGAGCAGTCAAATAGCCCACCTGATCACCCAAAGGCGGGGTGGCCGCAGGGTCTAACCAAACCCGCACAACCTGACCAGGACTCAAGTTGCCGTGAGCGTCACGAGCAGTAACTTTGGCGGTGATTTTCTCGCCAGCAACCTGGCTGGTCCGATCCAGCGTCAAACTGCTTTGACCAGAATCCGCCTGATCAGCCACAAAATCGGCAGTACTGTGACCATCGGGGCGCGGCGCTAAAGCCGGATGCGCTTGCCCAATTGGCCCAGTCACAGTGACTGGATGTTGGCCAGCCACGGTTGCCACCAAAGCAACCTCATATACCCCAATGCTGGGCATTGTCCAATCGCCCGATTTCGCAGCGGGTGGTGCCTGCACAGTCAACTCTGTCAGCGGTACCGCCACACCATTGCCATAACGGTCACGCAGACGAGCCGTCACAGTTTGGTTGTCCTGGCCGTCCGCCAAAACGCCTTCATGGTCGCTCACCGTGAAATCAGAAGTGCTTGCCGAAACCGGGCCAGGCGTGAACCCGGCCTCACCGGTCAGCGTCAAAGTGCCACCCCCAGTGATCGCCTTGACAGTGTAAGTGGCGGCCTTGGTGGTGCGTAAGGCAGTAACCGCCTGACCGGTTGTGCCGGTGGTAACCAGCCAATCCGGCTGCGCTTGCGGGGTGGTTTGGAAAACAACCTGAGCATCAGCAACCGCATTAGGTTCAGCGGCACAGTCACGCAACTGCACCAGCAACTGGTAACCGTCATCCTCAGCCAAACCAACTGGCAGCGGGCTGGTGGCCCCTTCACGGATTGGTGTGATAGTCAAAGATGAATTGCTGGCGCAAGGCAGACCAGCAGTGAAAACAGCCACCGTATTACCATTCGGTTTGACCGGCTGAGGAGCCAATTCGCCGCCCGGTAAATGGAAAACAGAAATAACATAACTGGCAGCCAATTCAGTGGTCAAAGCTGTAATGTAAACACCCGGTTGGGCTGAACTGGTGGCTTTCGACAACTTGGCATCATTCAGCGCAGCCGCCACCTGAACCGACTGCCCAGGTACCCCATTGCCAAACTGGTCAACCAGATTAGTTGTGACATTCACAGCGCTTTGCTGATCAGCCGGAGCGCTCGCGGTAGCCACCGTGAAAGAAGACCTGTTCAAATCAACCGGGCCCGCCAAAAATGAGACTGTATCCTGATTCTGCGCGGCAATGTCTGCCTCGCCCATGGTCACTGAAATCGTGAAATCAGCGGCGTAAGTTGCCGTCATCGCAATCTCATACCAGCCAGGCTCACCAAAAACTGCCGTCGGTTGGGTCGGTGTCACCAAATCCCAAACAGTGCCGGCTGGCCGGTTCGCTGAACCAGGCGCTGGAGTTGCTTTAACCTGCAAATTGGCTGCTTGACCAGCCATTGGTTCGCCTTGCTTATCCATCAAGAAGATTCGCACTTTGGCACTGTCTTGACCATTGGCAAGCAACGGATCAGCGGGCGTGACAAAGAATGATGATCCCGGGTCAAGCTCCGGAACATACCAGCTGATCTGCAATTCGCCAGAATTAGACACTTCAGTTGGTGAACCAGCCACATCCAGTAACAAACCAGCCCGCACCGTCGAAGAGCCAACCTGCGAACTGCTCACTGGGAAAGTGGCCAGACCTTGCGCATCAGTTAACTTACGCAAGAATGTTGCCCCACCCAACGGACCATTTGGTTCCAGCCAAAGCTGAACCACCTGGTTGGTTGCCGGGTTATTATTTGCATCCAAAACTGTGGCGGTGACTGTTGCGGTTTCGCCAACACGCAAATGGTTATGATCAATTGAAAGAGTGGACTTTTGGGGATCACCAGGACCGGAAATGAACAAGGCCTTGTCATTCATACCTGGGCGCGGTACCAGCAAAGTGCTGCCAACCTGCATACTCAAACGGAAACTACCAGCTTTTTGACTATGTACCACCCCGCTGTACCAGCCCAGTTCACTGCCAGTGTCGGCCTCAAAAGCGCGACCAGTTGACAAGTCAAAGATTGGCCCACCTTCAACCGTTGGGTCAAAAGTTGGCTGCAGCTGGTCAGCCATACCCGCGATAGGTACACCATTGGCATCCGCCAGGTAAACCCACACACGCTGAAAACCAGTCATCCCATCAGCTACCTGATTAGCTCGTGTTGATACCTTAATCTGTGAATGGGCTACATCAACCTGACCAGTTACAAACCGGAACAACAGTCCCGAATCAGCTG
This sequence comes from Bifidobacteriaceae bacterium, assembly GCA_031256885.1. The sequence goes on from JAIRPS010000087.1 coordinate 2,626, forward strand.
GTGACAAAGGTCCATCCGGACTGCTGATGGTGGCGGAAACGTAATAGTCGTGAGCGTTTGGTGAAGTAAAACTGAGCGTCGCTTGGCCAAGCGAATCGGTCAAAACTTCACCATTGCCCGGTAACTCCAAATCTTCGCCAACTGTAAAAGTTACCAAAGCGCCGGGAACCGGATTGTCATTAACGTCACGCACCACCGCACGGACAGTATGCTGCTGGCTGACCGCCAGTTTCTCACCTGTGGTAACCGCCAGCAAACTGGAATGAGCTCCATCCGGTTTGCCGGGAATAAACCGCGCCGTCACATTGTTGGGACCTGGTAGCACCTCATGAATGTCTTGAACATAAACGTGGATCAGATAGTTGCCGCTGCGCGTAGCGCTAAGCGGTGAGGCATACCGACCCGGCAAACCCGTTGCGGTAAAAGAGCTGGTCAAATTGCCTGCACTGGGTTCCACGCGGAGCGATAGCTGGTTGGCTGCCCCATCAACTGGGTTGCCCAGCCAGTCGCGCAGCTGCACGCTGATCTGGTGAGATTGCAGACCATCAGCCACTTTGGCGTCATCGGGAACAGTGATGCTGGACTTTGACAGATCAACCTCGCCAGAGACAAAAGTGACAGAATCAGGTGAACCAGTAGCCGGCTCTAACTGGAGCGAACCAGCTACCGCAATAATCGGCTTGACACCAGGACGGGTGGCGGTGATAGCTGCCCGGTAAATGCCGTTGCCGAGCGCTTCGATTGGCCCAACAGTGGCGTCACCAGCTGTTATGGTGATCTCATTTTCCATACCATCTTTTGGTACACCGCTAATGTCTTTGATTGTCAAAGTGATTTGGTGAGCATTGAGTGAATTACCTACCGGTCTTGTGCCAGTGGTTACGCTGTAACTAGATAAATCCGGGTGGGGTGCAGACAAGCTGCCCCAGCGCAAACTGAGAGAACTCGGCTCCACCGTTGTGGCGAAATCCGGTAAAGCAGCTGACAAAGTTGCGGTACCGGTTGACACTGACGCAATATTGGCCACAACCTGGCCATATACGTCCGTTACACCAAGGCCGTCCTCAAGGTCCATTTGGGCTACTGATAAACCAGATAAAGCGAACTGCACAGTCGCTTCCGGAATCGGGTTATCAAATTCGTCAAGCAGCGTCACCCGAACACTGTGCGGCAACGGACCGCCCGCTTGCATGGTTTCTAAAGTGCTAAGACGCTCCATGCGTGCGCTAGCCACCGTGCCCGGCTTAAACGTGATAGTGGCCGGATTGCCTGTCAAAGGTGTGCTG
>JAIRPS010000115.1 GCA_031256885.1 Bifidobacteriaceae bacterium
TGAAGCATCACGTAAACGAACAGTCACCGTATAAGCATCAGAGCCGTTAGCAGTTTTCGGTCCTGTGGATATTTGCACTGAACCATGTCCAGGATCAGGTTGCCCTGCGCTATAAACCACCGTTACCGGTGAATTTGTCAAAGCTTCGGCAGTGCCGGCAGCACCCGGTACGGTTGCCGAGATTTCATATGACCCGGCGGCTGTTGCCGTCACGGTGATTGAGCATTGGCCACTGGTGTCAGTTTGGCAGGTTGTTGCCGAAAGGTTGGCACCAGCGCTGGCGGTGAAGCTGACAGTTTCGCCGGCTAGTGGTGAACCGTCAGCGCTTTTGACTGTGGCTGTGACAGTGTGCTGATCTGAACCATTGGCGGTTCGGCTACCGGTGCTGGCGGTCAATTCAGATTGGCTGCCAGAAGCACGTTTACCATAGGTTAACTGGCAAGCTATTTCACCACCAGCAGTGGCATTAGCCGGTATTTCAATGCTTGTTCCACTGGTGATGGCAACAACCTGGCTACCGTCTTTAGTGCAACTACCACTAACGATCCCCCAGCCGCTGGGAGCGTTTGTTTGGCTAATCGTCACTGGGCTGCCCGGGTTAGCTACAGCATGACCAATTGCGGAGGGAACTGCCGTATCACCGGCTGTTGTGGTTAATGAATCGCTGGTTGCAGAAGGCGCAGTGGCAATCGTGTTGCTGAAACTAAAACTGAATGGCCCAGCAGCGTATTGGTTGGTTTTGACACTCAGGCGAACCGCTGTTGTGGCTTGATAAGCCCGGTAATCTTCAACCTCACCAAAAATCACCCAGGGCTGCGTATTGGCTGCCACACTGCCAGCAGCTGGCAAGCTGCTGGCCGTATCAACTGGTCCCGTAAGGTCGGTCACGGCCACGCGGAAGCGGCTATAGGTTGCCTGCAAACCACCAGCCGGCTGCACACCGTCCGGTACTTGCCAGCTGAAGTCATAATCGTTGCTGGTAGTGGGCACATTGGTCAAAACGCCGGGGTTAGCGAAAGTCGTTTCGGTAGTGCCAGCGGAGTTCAGTCTGCTAAACCAGGCTGAGAGTTTTCCTTGGCTAACCGCTGGTCCGGCAGTGACCACCTTGAACTGGTAAGTCTGGCCAGCCACCAAAATTGCATCAGCTAATGGTCGGTAGGCACCGTTCAAAAGGACTGTGACACCGTCATCGGCAGTATGCGAATCAGCTGCTGTGCTCGGCTCACCATTGCTCTGCACGCCAACTAAATCACCTAACCAGACTTGACGCACAGCTGGGCCGGCGAGGTGACTGGGGCCACCGGAGTTAACCAGGGTGCCAAAAGAATCGGGAGCATCGCCATGTGAAGCCGCTGTTGTCAAACCGAAAGAGGCCACAGCCACTTCACTGGAAGTGTTGACCTGAACTTTTGTGACAATTAGGGCGTCGTTGAGCACTGAGCCAGCTAAAGAACGCGATGGATCAATGCGATCCGCGCGGTTGCCTCGGCAGATTCCGTCAACGGTTTGGTCAACCGGCCCAGCCCCCTCCAAGCAACGCGCCGCCACCTGGTTAACCGATTGGCTACCCGATGCCCAGGATTGCACAGCGTGGCGTGAATCAATCACCGGCTGCACCACTCGAACATAAAAAGCCACGTCGGTACGGTTGAGAATAAAGGAGTAACCACCAGCGCCGTCGGTGGTGCGCGTGCCGAGCAGGTTCTCGTCAGCATCATAAAGCTCTACCGTCTGACCTGGTGCAACACCCTCAGTTGAGGATACTTGCCCGTCGCCATTGCTGTCGTTATAAACCACACCGCGCACCACTGGAGCGGTTTGGCAAGTTGCCACATCCATCAAATCGCCCACGTTATTGGGCAGCGACATGCCAGCTTGCACACGCACAACCACACCACTGATCGGGTCAATCTTGAATAGATTATTGGCGTAGGTCACAGCGTAAAGCGCCCCGTTCAAGAAACCCATACCCCATACATCAGTAGAGTTGAAATTGTTGGCAGTGCCGCTCCATTGCAAAGTCGTGACAATTGAGTACCGCCAGTTACCAGTCTCACCAGGCACTACACGGATTAAACGCTTGGTGCTTTCACCAACCACCAGGTAAATATTGCCCTCGGCATCAACTGCCATATCCGAGGCAACATGCGAATCGTTGCGGTTGAGAATATCGGTTGGCGTATTGGGGATCAGCGCACCTGACTGCACAGCAGCTTTGCTGACTGGGTCAAAGCGCAGCATCCGAAAATCGCCACCAGTCCCCGTTGTCTGATTCGCGCCAGCCACAGTAATGTATGTATCTTCACGTCCGGAGAAATATATTTCCCCTGTTAGCTGATTCACCTCACCGCCCGACCAGCCGGTAGCACCGGGGTTGTTGGGCACTGTGAAAGTTGTACCCTGGTTTGCCCCGTCGGCAATGTCCAATACTGAGACCTGGCCAGTACCGCCATTTGATGCGCCATCCCAGGCCCAATGGTAGGCGTGCAGTTTACCGTCGCCTCCATGATCAACCGGGCTGCGCCCCAGAGCCATTGTGTTGAAAGAGTGGGTATCACCGCTCGCCCGTCCGTAAAGACGTGTCAAACTGGCCGACGTATCACCGGCAGCAAGGTTGACAGTGGTGGCTGCATTGCTGCCAACCGCGTAAAGAGTTTCGCAGTCATAGTTAGCAGTCGCATCCAAGGTGACTGTGGCCGCCTGAGCAGGCTGCACCGCCCAACCAAGCACCAACCCAGTCGAGGCTAAAGCACCAACTGCCAACAATGCGGTTGGCCTGCGCAGCCAAAGCATCAATCGACCCAGCTGGGCAGCGGTTCGCGGGCGACGCCGCGCGATCAGGCGGGCGGAGGTGGGGGCATCATGTTTTGTCATTGGAACTCCAAGCGGGTGTCGGGGGGAACCCATGGGGTGTCAGGGTTTACAGGCTCGCAACGTCGCCCCTTCGCAGCCAGGACCTCTCCACGCGGCTGACAGCAAGTGGGACGAAGTTGTGGTCCGCACTAAGACTACACCCAATAATCCGCCCAACAAACCCCCACCGGGTATGTGCGTTGAATACCGAAACAGCTTGATTGCTGGCAACAACTGCAAAACGCGGCAGTGATGCATCCCAACCGAGTTAGGCAGACATATCGAATCCGGGACGCAGTTTGTCCAGTTCCGCCCCAGCCACTGCCGCAATTGCGCGCGCCTGCCCTTCGGGATCCATGAAAACTGCTGGTGACCACACTTGAATTGTGCGCCAGCCGAGTCGTTCAAGATCAGCTGCTCGCTGTCTGACCCGCGAACGTACGGAAGGTTCCGCCACAAAATCAGCGTCATCGGTCAAGATTGCCACCAATTCACGCTGCGGTACGCAAGGATGCGAAACTGTCATGGCAATCTTGGGAGCACCTTGCAAGCCATATCGGGCTCTGACTTTCATGCCGCGAGCGGCCAGTCGTTCCGCTAAATCAGCAAACAACGCGCCGGCTTGCTGACCATGTGGTTCAGCCGGCTGACCAGGATTTTCGGCAAACTGCAAAATGTTGGCAAACAGTTGCGACCCCGGATCACGCAAACGTTCCTGAGTTAAATCGCTGGCCTTTAAACAAGACACCACGCTAAGCCTGTGTCGGCAGGCCAGTAACGTGTCAAGCAGCCAAGCCACCCCACCGGGTTGACCAACTGAACCGAAATCATGCAAAACATGCCCGTGTGGTGTTTTAGCGAACCCCGGACTGAAAAGGATGGCGTCGCGTTGTACCGCATGGGCGCGCGTCACATCAAGTACTTCTAAAGGTTCTAATCTTTTCGCATCCAGAGCAGCGGCCAGTTCCGGCACGGTTTCCGCCGTAGCTGTTAAGGCGTAGCTGATCCTTTCAGCATGGGCTTGAGAAACCGTGATCACGGCCAAAGATTCCCAGCCGCGCAGACGCACGTGCGAGACAACCGCCCGTAACACAGCTAATACTTCAGCCTCAACGCTTTCAACGTTTGCAGCCCCATCGACAACCTGACCAACCCCATCAACCGTGGTTAGGCTGATCAAATCCTCGCGCGTTGGCAATGGCAGTGGCGCAGCCAAAGAGCCGTACCCGTTGGCCGTCAAGAATGCAGCCAAACGCGGATCGCGGGACGATGCCGGAGCTTGCAAAGTCAATCGCGGCAAGAACTCAGCCAAACCAGCCAAAGCTGATTCGCCTGGCGCACTAGTGACACGCGCCGAATCACCCAACACCACCACCTGGGTGCCGCGCGCCAAGCTGGGCACAGCCTGCGCTACCGTCAAATCGCCAGCCGCATCAAGAATCACCAAGTCAACAACCGGTTTTGCAGCTTCAGCTAACGGCAGTGCTTGGGGCACCAACATTGGTCCGGCCAGCCAGGCTGGTCTGGCGCGCAACGCCATCTCAGCACAATCAACCAGCAGCCCCCGCAAATTTGATCCATACACTCCGCCTGCTAAAGCGGCGGCCTGGCCAGGGAAGTTTTGGGCTGCCTCATCACGCCAAGCTAAAGCAGCCGCTTGGATCGGTGCCGGTTTGGTGGCGATGTGCTGGCTATCAAGCTCCTTGTAAGAATCGAATAACGCATTCAACGATTCACCGCTGTGGCTCGCCAGCAACGGATCAGCCGCCAAAATGAAACCTAATACTGAGGACCACCAGGCCAAATCCAGTTCAAAACCAACCATCTGGGCGGCCTGCTGATCGTCAGCACTGAGTGCCGGCAAGGGGTAACCTGGCCCAGCGTCATCGGGCAACTTCGGTGGCTGTAAGCCAACGCGGCGAGAACGCAAGTCGTCAACTAAAGCACCCAATCCCTGACCTTCAAGGCGTTGACGTAAAGCAGCCACCGTAGGAAGGTATGCGAGGTGTGCACGTGTGGCGTGGAGATGCTCAATCAGCCCCGCTAAATCCTCAAAAGATTCATCAACCAGTGGTTTTGCGCCAGCTTTATGCCGTAAAGCGAGCGATAATGCATCAATATCTTCGCGTATAACACGGTAATCACCGTCGATTGCGGCCATCGCCTCGGGCAGCTTTGGCCAAGCCACTGCCGGGCTATGTTTGATCCATATTTCGCGTTGCGTTTGCAAATGCAGCAAGGCTTCATGTAAATCGGGGACAACCACACCCGGACGCACCATATCTTTGGCTTGCTTACGGAAACGGTTGCGTTCAACTCGTCCCATTTCCACACCATTTGCCGCACGCCATTCGGCGCTGGCAGTTGCCGCCACCAGCTGGTCAGGTGGGCGTTCAAACACCATTGGTTTAAAGACGTCAAGCGCTTTGCGGATACCTTGCAGCATGTCAAGCTGCTCACCCCAAGCAGACATCGATGTTGGTGCAGCTAAACCGGATTGTCGGGCAACTTCTGCCAAGTGTTCACGAGTACGGGCTAAACCACCATTGCGCAAACGATCCAAACGCATCAGTAACTCTTGGGCAGTTTGAGCAGTATAAATTGTTGCCCCATACCACGCAGTGTTTTCGCGGCGTAACCGGAATGCACCAAGTTCAGCCAGTTGGGTGATC
>JAIRPS010000144.1 GCA_031256885.1 Bifidobacteriaceae bacterium
CGAGCACCATGCGGCCAACCTGTTTAGGGAACAGCTCAGCATAATAGGCCCCTAATTTTGTACCATAGGAAAAACCTAAATAGTTCAGTTTAGGTTGTTTAAGCGATGCGCGGATCACATCCATATCGCGGGCCGCTGACATTGAATCCATATAACGTAAAATATTGCCAGAAAGTTTCTTGCAACGCGCAATCAGATTCTTGTAAGCCTTGATGGCAGCTTTACGCCCCGCCTGAGTGGTTGACGTACCGACATCAAACAATTGGTCTTGTTGTGCCGTGGTTTTGACGCAACGCAGTGGCGTTGATTTACCGACGCCGCGTGGGTCAAAACCAACCACATCGTAGGCTTTCAACAGTCGGTTTGTAGCAATGAACGGCATGATCGCCGCCAACTCAATACCTGAGGCACCAGGCCCACCCGGGTTCACCACTAAAGCACCAGATTGGGCTGGTTGCTTGGCGGCGGGCAGCAAACTCAATGCCAGTTTGATTCGTTCACCATTCGGTTTTGCCCAGTTCAACGGCACTTCAATGGAACCACACAGCATCATCACATTGTCACTGCAAACCTTCCACTTGACGGTTTGTTGAGCGTACCAAGGCGTTGCTGATTTCGCTGTCTGGCTGTTTGCGTGAACCGCTGGTGTCGCCGTAGCGGTAACCGGAGCGGCCGAAGACACAGCAGCCGAATCAGCCCAAGTCGGTGGCAAGGCAACCAAATTAGCGAGCAGCAAACCGGTTAGTGTCGCCCAGCCAATCATTCGCGTTTTGAAAAATGTCATGGTCTTTACTCCTTGCTTGTTTGAGCCGCAATCGCATCAGCCAAAGCAGCTTTGAGATCGGCTTGAGCCTGGCCGTAGGCTGCCCAGTCACCAGCCACACGGGCTGCTTCAGCCGCCTTCAGCGCCGCATCAGCCGCAGCTATAGCTTGACTGAGCGGGTCGCCCGGTACAGCCGTTTGGCTGGTGCTGGGAACTGGAGGAGCCACACTCGGGCTGAAAGCACTGCTTGGCGCTGGCGTTACAACTGGCGTTGGCTCCGTTGGCGCAGCACTGGCTGTGGCACTGTCACCGTTAGATGTTGGTGGCTCAGTTTCGCTGACGGCATCACCGCGACCCGGCGGACGCACCGCATCACCAGCCACAGCCCCAGAATCACCAGCAAAAACCTGGTCCAATGCTTCATTCAAAGTGGTCGCAAAACCGACCTTGTCACCAAAAGACACCAACACACGTTGGAGTGAGGGGAATTTGGTTCCGGAAGATGATTGCAAATAAACCGGTTGAACATAGAGCAAACCACCGCCAACCGGCAATGTCAACAAGTTACCGTTGATAACTTCGGAATCACCTTGTTTGAGCATGTTCAGCTCGGTGCGCGCTTTGGGGAAAGAATCAAAAAGGTTCTGCACCTGCCCAGGCCCGGAAACAGTTGCCCCTTGCGGTAATTGGAGCAAACGAATCTGCCCATAGTCCTGGGCAACTTTACCGGGCTCATTACCCGTTTCAGAGTTCACCGCTAAAAACCCGGTCAAAATATTGCGATCATTTTGACCTGTACCAACTGGAATAAAAGTTGATGTCAATGAGAAAGTAGCTGCCTCTTGATCTGGCATTTTGAGTGTCAAATAATAGGGCGGCTGGTTGATCTGTTGACCGCGCTGGGTGGGATCTGACGGTGTGCGCCAAAAACCTTGTGAAGAGTAGAAGGCTTGGGCATCAGTCACGTGGTAGCGTGCCAGCAAATTACGTTGCACCTTGAATAATGATTCAGGGTAACGTAAGTGACTCATCAATTGACCAGATATCTCAGACAATGGTGTAATGGTGTTACGGTAGACACCTGACCAGGCTTTGAGCAACGGATCTTGGGGATCCCAAGCATAAAGGCGAACAGTGCCATCATAAGCATCAACCACTGCCTTGACCGAGTTACGCATATAGTTGACTAGCTTACGGTCAATTGGCGTTAAACTGTCTGTGGCAGTCAAGTTTAATGAATCACGAGTAACCTCATTGAGGTCCTCAAAAGTTGAGTAAGGATACGCCGCAGTTGTTGTATAGCAGTCAACAATCCAATACACGCGCCCGTCCGCCACAGCCGGGTACACGCGCTCATCGACAGTCAGATAGGGAGCCACCCGCTGCACTCTTTCAACCGGATTGCGGTGATAAAGAATCTGCGACTCGGCTGTTACACGGTCAGAAAACAAAATATTGGTTGAACCAAATTTTATAGCGTAAAGCAATTTGTTCAACGCATTGCCCACTGATGGTCCGCCATCGCCCTGGAAAGTGTTGTTTTTCTGGGCTTGAGCTGCAGTGTCATCAGGATAGTCCAACTCCCAAGGTTCACTACCTTGTGGTGCGCCAACAATTGAATAGCTAGGTGAGGAAGTGCCAAAGTAGATTCTTGGCTCATACTCCCCCAACTGTCCACGGTGCGGAATTTCCCCTTCATAGACATATGGCCGGCCATCCGTGTCAGTGGTGTTTCCATATGCAGCAACCACACCATAGCCATGCGTATAAACCGTATGCTGGTTTACCCATGACTGTGACGCTCCATCCACGCCACTCAGTTTCAGGTCACGCACCGCAATAACAGTATCGCGTTTGGTGCCTTCTACCTCATAACGGTCAACTGCCAGAATTGATGGGAAATCATAATACTGCTTGTTTTGCTGCAACTGCCGGAAAGTTGGTGCAACAACCGTTGGGTCAAGCAAACGAATTGATGCCGTTGAGTCAGTATCCTCACGTAAAGCGCCAGCCTCGGTAGTTGATTTTGCATCATAGGAATCAATCTTCACCTTATTGAGACCAAAAGCGTCGCGGGTTGCGTCAATGTTGCGCTGAATGTAGGGGCTTTCTTTGACCTGCGCGTTAGGTGTCACCGTGAATGCTTGGATGAGCGCTGGGTAAGCCCAGCCAATAACCACTCCGCAAACCACTGTCAAACCAACTCCAACCGCTGGCAGTTTCCAATTTCCGCGTACAGCCGCAACGCCAAACAACCCAGCCACAAACACTGCAATGATTGCCAAAATTGTCTTAGCTGGCAGGTTAGCATGGATGGCTGTAAAACCGGCGCCGTCAAAACGGTCACCATTGGCCAGCAGTAACGAATATCGGTCCAACCAGTACGATCCCGCCACCAAGAGCGACAATACCGCCGCCGCCACACCAAGATGGGCTCGCGCTGCCCGGCTAACCCGGTCACCTGGTCCGGGCAAACCAAACCGTAACCCACCGTAAAGGTAATGCATAACAACCAGAGCAATCAGCACCAGTATGACAGCAACCATCAGGTATGAGACAAGCGCCCGCAACACTGGCAGAACAAAAACGTAAAAACTGAGATCTAAACCAAATTGCTGGTCGGTTTGCCCAAACGGCACCCGGTTCAAAAGCAGCAAAACTTCCTGCCAGTGCTGTTGGGCGTTGACCCCGCCACCAAGGGCAACAACCAGTGGCACAACCACTGACAAAGGGCGACGCAATGGTTCAAAGACTTCACGGTAGCGATCCATTGCCTGAGCATCACCAGTCGGCGCATAAACCGGGCGAGTCCGGTAGGCCAGTTTCATGGCCGC
>JAIRPS010000216.1 GCA_031256885.1 Bifidobacteriaceae bacterium
TGAAGGGCGCAGCGCTTGGTGGGTTAGCCACCGGACGGCTGCTTGGTGGATCGGTTAGCTTGGGGGTTACAGCTAGGTCGGCAGGCTTGGGTTTGGCGGTTGCAGTTTGATCGGCAGGGTCACGCCGGGCCGGCAGGTTGGCGCTGTCGCCGCTGGTGATGGGAGGTAGTTTTGGTTGGCGTGGTGGCGGTACCGGTATGGGGCGGGTGCGCCGGAAACTGGAATCAATCCAGTCATGACCGGGTGGAGCCACCGGCCAGGCAGGCCCATCCGGGCCGTTGGTGGGCTGGGTGGGGGCAACCGTCGCCTGAGTGACAATCGGCCGTTGCGGCCGGCGGGGCACCGGCCCACCGGGTGGCGGTTGGGACGGTGTTGTGGTGGTTTCAGCGGCGGCGCGCAGCGCGCGTCGCGTCAGAGGTGTCTCTTCCTGCGCTGATCCAGGATCGTCGGGCGAAGTCATGGCCTTGTCGGCAGCTCCTTTTGGGGTGCATCAACTAGCACAGCCGTGGTGTAATCAACTAGGACAGCCTAGGCCATGTTGGCCGATGCTGCACCCCCTGTGTGATGTGGGTGGTAATGACCAGCTAAACCAGTTTGCCAAAGAATTGCCCGGCGTGGGGGGTTATGCTCGCATTGTGATATGGCGGACAGTTGCTGCAACAACCGTGTTACTAGCCTGCTTGATAACAGCTAATAGTGCTGTTGATCAGGCAGTTAAGCTGACACCTGAGGGCACACAAGCGCCTTGTGCAGTCAGTCTGGTGATTGATCAGGGCGGTGGACAAACACCAAGTTGGCACTGCGCCCGTAACCAACCGCGCAATGGTCTTGAAGTACTTGAGCAAGCTGGCCGGGTGGTTAGTTTTCGGCCAGGTTTTCCAGGGATGGTTTGCCAAATTGACAACTGGCCTGATCCTTGCAACGGTGCCCCAGCGGATGCTTACTGGTCTTATTGGCGCGCTGAAGCCGGTGCTTGGGTTTACCAGTCAACCGGGGCTGCCAGCAGCATTGTCAACAATGGCGATGTCGAAGGTTGGGCTTTTGGAGCTGGCCAACCACCCAGGGTTGAACCGAATGCGGCAGCTGAAGCTAACTGGTCAAACACCACAACGGCCGCTCAGCTGACAGCTGATCAGTCGCCAAGTTGGGCTGGTGCCATTCTGGTGATTTTGGTGGTGTTGGCGGTTTGCATAGTGATTGTGATCCGTTTGAAACAGCGGTCACGGTGATGCGAAAAGTGCAGATGCAGTACAGCAAGAGGACAACCAATTGGCAGCGCGAACCGTCTGTTCATCCGGTGGCTTGGTGGGCTTGGGCATTAGCTTTTGCTTTGGTGGCCAATTGGACCACTAACCCTTTGCTGTTGGCGTTGCTTTGTTCCGGCACAGCACTGGTGGTGGCGATGCGCCGTGGTGCCACACCATGGGGGCGGGCTTGGGGTACCTACATTGGTTTGGCGGCGGCTGTGCTGCTTTTGCGCTTGGTTTACCGTGTGGTGTTTGCTAGCCAAGCGGGCAGCGGACATGTTTTATTGAACTTACCGACCTGGCAAGGTCCGGGACCTTTCCGCATGTTGCGATTACTCGGTCCGCTGACTGCGGAAGGGTTGTATGGCGGGTTTTGTGACGGCCTGCGCCTGGCTGCGCTGATTTTGACGGTGGGTGCCGCCTGCTGTTTAGCTGATCCGCGTCGCTTGCTGGCGGCCGCTCCACCAGCATTACATGAGACAGGTTCCGTGCTGGTGATCGCCTTGGCTGTGCTACCCGCATTGGGATCGGCGGTTTTACGGGTACGCCGGGCACAGGTGTTGCGCGGTGCCCCGAAACGTCATTTACATCCCATCAAAATGATTGCCCTGCCGGTATTAGCCGAGGCTTTGGATCGCGCCTTAGTGTTGGCTGCTGCCATGGAATCGCGCGGACACGGTTTGGCTAAACCGTTGCCGTCCCGGCAGCGCCGGCTGGCGAGCGTTGCAGCGATGGCTGGTTTAGCGGCAGCGGCCGGCGGTGTATTAGTGGTGATCAGTCGGGGCGGTAGCAGTTGGCCGGGCTGGTTGGCGGTATTGCTTGGTTTAGTTTGCTTGGCTTGGGCAGGGCATTTGCTGGGTCGGCGCGTCCAAGTTAGCCAGTATCGTCCTGTCAAAGCAGTGTTGAGCGATTGGTTGGTGGGTGCTTGTGGCTGGTTGGCACCGCTTGGGTTATTAGTGACGCGCCGTTTCGATGCGGCGGCTGTGACGGCTGGTTCTTTGCCGCCACCGCCATTACCTGCGGTGGCTGCGCTAAGTATTGGCCTAGCCTTGACCGGAGTGCTGTTGGCCAGTTACCGCAGGGGGCAAAACCAATGATCGAGTTTGACAATGTTAGCTTTGCCTACACTCCAGCTAGTTCACCAGTTCTCAGTGGCTTGAGCTGCCTGATCGCTGAGGGACAATTGGCTTTACTGGCAGGTGTAACCGGCGCCGGCAAATCAACCATGTTGCGGATGGTCAATGGTTTGGTACCGCATTTTTCTGGCGGGCAGATGTCCGGCCAAGTGTTGGTCAACCAGGTCAGTACGCGGCAGCGGCCACCACGTTATTGGGCCAACCTGGTCGGTTATGTTCCGCAAGAACCGGCAGCCAGTTTTGTGACGGAGCATGTTGAATCAGAACTGGCTTACGGCATGACCCAGCTGGGTGTGGCCTCAAACATCATGCGCGCTCGCGTTGAAGAAACACTGGACTTGTTGGGGATTGCTGAGCTACGGGATCGTCCTTTGGTTGATCTTTCAGGGGGACAAGCACAGCGGGTGGCGATTGGCGCGGCGTTGGCCGCGGGGCCAACCATTTTGGTGCTTGATGAACCAACTTCGGCTTTGGATCCCACGGCTGCTGAAGAGGTGCTCGCCATCATTGCCCGGCTGGTGCATGATCTAGGGATGACTGTGCTGTTGGCGGAACACCGCCTTGAACGAGCAATTCAGTTTGCTGACCAGCTGCTTTACCTGGATTCAAACGGCTTTGTGAGTCAGGGTGAACCGGCTGAGGTGGCGCAGCAATTGCCAATCGCTCCGCCAATCGTTGAACTTGGGCGGTTGGCTGGTTGGCAGCCTTTACCAACTTCGGTTCGGCAGGCACGGCGTCAAGCTGAATCGTTGCGAAAACGTCTACCAACTGCTGCTTTGCCAGCTGGTCAGCCAGCTGTTTCCGCTAATGCAGCAGCATCGCCCCCGCATATTGCAGACACAACATCACCGCAACCACCCGTGGTGGAGGTGCGTAACTTGTCGGTGTGCTATGGGCCAATCGTTGCTGTGGACAATGTTAGTTTCCAGTTACCAGCCGGCCGGGTGACGGCCATTATGGGCCGTAACGGTTCAGGCAAATCCTCCCTACTGTGGGCGATTCGCGGTGTTGGGCCGCGCAGTAGTGGGCAGGTTTTGATTAACGGCCAAGATCCCGCCCAGGTGCATCCGCACCAGGCGCGTCAACTGGCTGCCTTGGTGCCGGCTGAACCGGGCGATTTGCTTTACCTGGATTCGGTGGCGGCAGAACTTGGGCACGGTCAGGCAGCAGTTGTTTTAGCGCGGATTGCTCCGCAAATTGATTTAGCAGCCCACCCGCGAGATTTGTCTGAAGGTGAACGTTTGTGTTTAGCGTTGGCTTTGCAATTGGTTGCCAACCCGGCGGTGGTGCTGCTTGATGAACCAACCAGAGGGCTTGATTACCAGGCAAAAACCGCATTGACTGGGGTTTTGCGCGGTTTGGCTGGTGAGGGTTGCGCAGTTGTTTTGGTGACCCATGATGTTGAGTTTGCCGCTGGGGTTGCCGATCACGTTTTGACCATGGCCGAAGGTCAGATTGTTACTGATGGTGCCGCAAGGCAAGCATTGACCGCCTCGCCAGCGCTTGCCCCGCAGGTTGCCCGAATTTTAGGTTTGGAGTGGCAATGCCTAACAGTCGATGATGTGCGCCAGGCATTAGGCATGGATACACCAACACAGCCGACAGCCGTTTTGCCAACAGCAGGTTGATCATGAAGTCAAAGATTGCGACTGCCACCCGACCAATTCCGCTCAACTGGCGCACCACAGCTATTTTGATGCTGGCTAGCGCGGTTGCCTTACTGTTGTTAGCTTGGCCTTTGCTGGTTCCAACAACGGGCGGACAAGACGTGGTGCCGGCCGCTTTTGCTTTGGCTGGCCTCTTGCCGGTGGTGGTTTTAACGGTTTTAGCAGCCATGGCTGAATCAGGTATGGATGCTAAATCTTTGGCGATGCTCGGTGTTTTAGCGGCCACCGTGGCGGCTTTGCGGCCGCTCGGCTCAGGTCTGGGCGGGGTAGAGCCAATGTTGTTTGTGCTGGTTTTAGCTGGCCGTGTTTTTGGACCAGGTTTCGGTTTTGCCTTGGGCGCATTGTCGCTGTTGGCATCGGCTGTGCTGACTGGCGGCATTGGCCCATGGTTGCCTGCGCAAATGGTAGTTTCGGCGTGGGTTGGTTTGGGTGCCGGGTGTTTACCTAAAACGGCTGGTCGTCGCAGCGAAATGCTTTGGCTGTGCGGCTATGCGGTGGTGGCAGCTTACCTGTTTGGTTTGTTGATGAATCTGTGGTTTTGGCCGAGCTTGGCGGGCGGGCAGGGCGACACCGCCTTGGCTTACCAACCGGGCGGTAGCTTGGTCACCAATTTGGCGGCTTTTATTCGTTTTAGCTTGGTTACTTCAACCGCTTCTTGGGACACTGTGCGGGCGGTCACAGCAGTTGTGTTAATGCTGGTGGTTGGGCCGTCAGCCTTGACTTTGTTGCGACGTTGTGCCCGTAGGGCTAACTTCCGTCCCTGAGGCAATACCGTCAATCAGGTCGGCTACTGGGGAGCAACCGGCGGCCACTGGAATGGTTTCGCCAGCTTTAGCTGTGACTGCTTCAGCGTCACGCAGGCCGTCCCATTTTTCGCCGACTATCAGGTCAACTGTGGCGTCTTGACGGGAGTCGAAAGCCAGGATTGCGTCATCGGGCGCATTAGCTAAAACAAGGTATGCCGCGTTGACGCCTTTGGCGCCGGTCATGATCAAAACTGATCCGGGGAAACTGACTGAAGCGTCGGCTATCCGCCCCAGACCAAAGCCGCGCGATTCGAGGGTTTCCCCTGCAACGCGAGCGGCACCGCGAATGTTGGAACCGTTCAGAGCGTTGATTTTGGTTGAGGAAAGCAACGGGTATACAGCATTGGCGCCGACTGGGCAGGGAGTTGGACCAAAGTCAACCACAACTGGTGTATTTGAAGCGAAGGGTTGATCAATCAGTGGTTCCATTCGGCCAGTCAGTGTGGCTAAACCAATCAAAGCACCGGCGGTTAACAAGCCGCCCATGGTGGCAAAAATGACAATTTGGCGAATTGTTAGACGGCGTTGTTTAACGCGCTCTAAGTCTTGGCTGCTCATGCTTCTTCCAGGCGGTCGTACTCGGAGGTTGGCAAATGGGTGGTTTTGGGAGCGGGAAGCTCTACTTCTTCGAGGTTAAGTACCCGAACATGCAGCATTTGCCGTTGTTGCAGAGCAGCACGAACCGCCCGATGCAATCCGTCCTCCAGGTAAAAAGTGCCGTTCCAATACACCACATGGGCAAATAGGTCGCCGTAGAAAGTGGAATCTTCAGACAGTAAACTGCTCAGGTCAAGGGTGCGTTTGGTGGTCACAAGGTCCGCCAGACGAATCTGGCGTGGCGGCAGATGAGCCCACTGTTTGGCTGTGACAAAGCCATGCTCAGGGTAGGGCCGCCCATCGGCGATCGCGCGGAAGATCACGCGACGATTCTAGAGGGTGCTTGGCTAGCTTGGCGGATGCCCGGTTGATCAGGGCACGATTACGCTCAGTTTGGTCTGCACTTTGCCGGTGGATACTGTGATCACGGCGCTGCCGGCGCTGTGCGCCCATAACCGGCCGGCTGGCCCTGCTTCCACCACCAGTGGGTGAGATGACCGGTAGGTGACTTGAACGCCGATGGCGGTGTTTGGCAAAACAGTCGCCGTCAAGTACACCGGTCGGTTGAGTAGTAGTTGGTGGTTGGCCGGTAAGCCTTTGACAATCAGTCGGCTGGCTTTGGCATGTCGTGGTTGTTTGGCGAACACACGCACCTTGATGTGGGCTTTGAGACCTTCGACTGTTTGAGCGGTGATGCGTGTGTGGCCTTTACGGTGAGCTTTGATTTGTCCGCGAGCATTGACTGAGGCAATTTTGCGGTTGGCTGACTTCCAAATCAGGTTGACCCGCTGGTTGTGGGCGGTGTAACCGAAGCCCGGAATGCTGATTGTTTGGTGTTTGCGAAGGTTGACAGTGTTTTGTGCAACCGTAACGGCAAGAACTTGACGATTGTTGTAATCAGTGACGGCTGGCTGCGAAGGTTGCCCACCAATCACTGGTTGACCAATCCCGGAATTCGGTAGCCCAGACAGCACAACTAGACCGTTCCAAGCTGTTTGCAGCACCGTCAAAGCATGATGCGTTGAGCCTTTGCCTGCTAAGGCAGCTTCAGCTTGATCTAGCGCGCTAACTAGGGACAACCAACTGTCTTGGGAGTACTGGGTGGGGTCGAGACGCAGTGCTTTGGTGTGCAGTGCTTTGAGCCGGGCGAGCACTTCGATGTTATTGCTGGTCAAAGGGTCTGGTGAACTGTTGATTGGGTCATCGGCGCAGGCGGGTGTTAGGCCGGGCAGTAAAGCAATGACTAAAGCCAGTGTGGCGGCTGATCGGGCAAGTGCTTGAGTGATCATTGGTGCCTTTGCTTGGAAAGAATCTGGGACGCACCCTGCTGGTGTGGCCTGTTGGCTGGGTTGTTCTGGCGAAGCGCTCGGGTTTGGCTGGTGGCGTTGGCTTGGCTTAGTGCGGCTGGCTGACTAGCTGAGTCTAGGTACTGCGTGCTGGTCTGGGTGGCTAGTTGTTGAACCGGTTCACCTGATGAACGGTTGGGTGCTCATCTGGGTTTCTCATATGCGGCAAACGATACCACTGCACACAACACAACACGCCAACACCTGCAATCAAAGCAATAGTTAGATACAACCATACGGGTGAGAACCAACGTTCTATGCCGTCCATAACTATGTAAAAAGTACAGGTGCTGCTATCAATGTTGTGGCTGCGCCAATTCTTTTCCACATTGGAAAGCCGCTGCATAATGCACAATTTGTCCATGTCAGCGAAATGCCGTGTTCTTTCACAAGAGTTCTAGGGAACCGCCACAGGAGGACTGCTGCCAAGCTGAACAAACTAGCAGCGCTAGCTGCCGCTACTTTTACAAAATTGGGTAAACCTGAAGTCACAACAAAAAGAACCAAGGGATCCCAAATTAGCAACACTGACACTTCCAACCATGTTGGTAATGGGCGGCGGTAGGGCACATGCATATCTGAGTTGATTTGATTGCGTGGTTTACCATCATCATGACTCATTAGAAAACTCCTATTAGTTTCACGCTGTTGTCCATATATTACCTTCTCTCTCGACATTTTTGACAATTCATTGCAGTCAAAATTCGTAATGTGTCTCTGCGCCCAAAAATGATCCGCTCAACTTTAGTTGCAAGAGGCTCCGTCAAAACACGTACTTGAGATTCTTGGCGCCATCTATCAAAATCTTCCCAACTATCATCGCCCCATTCTGGATCCCAACCGGTAGTTAGTGAAGTGAAATCGGCTTCATAACAATACGTAGTTTCATTTGCGGAAGTGATGGAAATTGTATAGTAACAGCGTAAATTATGGAATATGAAGTATCCAACCTCACCGACGCGAGTTGCTAGATTGCTGTCGTGCTGCGGCAATACTAAAGCATGCGAATGGTTGTGAAGCATTGCATGATCAAACAGTATGCTTGCTACTTGCACTCTAAAATCAACGCTCGGAGGCAGGCGCCAACAAACGTTCCCACATGCGCAATCAATTGCGAATTGAGCATCAGGCTCAGTTCCGTGACGCATCACACCTTGTTTCGTCTTGCATAGCATCCAACACTCAGAATCGAATAACACCCAACGTGTAGATTGCCGGTTTCGTTTTCTAACCCATTTCTGCACATCTTGGCTACTATAAAGCATCACATTTTCACTGTTCTCACTACAGCCAATAACCGGATATGCGATGTTAGTGTCATGTAAACAGTGTGTAGTAGTTGTGTTGATTGGTTTCATTTCACTCCTTTCAAGTGACCAACAGGCGCTTTATCGCAACCTGACTGTGCTTGGCCAACAGCATGCCGGTAACCAAACGTTGCCAAAGAAATCGTTGCATCCATTTCAAAAGACCTCCGGTAAAACAACTGTCAGCAACAATACTCCAGTCACCAACAAAAAACAGCTAAGAATGCGTAAGTAGACGGTCACAAAATTATTGACATAAGCGTTTCGATACTTTACAGCTATAAATATCCCAACTGCCCCTAACATCAAATCGACACAACCAGTTGCTAAAAGTATCCACAATGGAATCATGTCTGAATCGGGCGAAGATGAATATTGGGGAGCAATTAATGCAAGCGCAGACGATATGTTTCCGGAAAACAATGTTAGCAGTGTCGCATAAGTGGCGTAGCGAATCCAGGCAGGCATTTCAAACACAATCCAACCTGTGCCAAAAGTTGTAGATATAAGAAATAAGAATGCAGTTATTGTTGCAAATATTGCTGTTACATTTCCCATGTTTCTAGTAGTCCCTTCCAGTCAAACCGCTAGTCGCAAAGTAGCTATTACGCGACACTTTAATTGAGGTAGGTCTCGTGCCGCGTCTAGCTTCTATTCGCAATGCAGGCTTGCCGTTGGCCGATGCTTCTGCTGAATGCCGGGCAGCGAGGCCTCTCAAAACTGACTTAACCGCGCGTGCTGTTCGTGTAATAATTGAGTTTGCCTGAAGAGCATTCCCAGTCTTGGTAGTATCAAGACCGTAAGTAGTTACCATAATTTCTTCGCTATTCATTTCAAATGACCTCCGGTAAAACCACAAGAAATACCAAGGCACCTGTGGCTAACAGTAAGCAAATAAATATCCGCAGAGCAACCGTCAATAAATTATTCACATATTCTGAACGAAACTTCACTGCAATAATTAGTCCAAATGTTCCCAGCAGAATATCTGCAATACTAACCACTAAAGCTACCCATAAAGGGACTTTCTCAGATTGCAATATTGTCAAATCAAACATTTGGTAAACAGCAAAACCTGACATAAAATTTCCTAGCCAGTATGCTGCTGCAATAGCACATAGCGAATACCGTTGCCACCAAACCATTGGAAACATTAAATCCTTTCCAGCTAGAGTGGTTATTACAATAAATGGAAACACCGTCACCCATGCAAATATGGCAGTGATCATATGCATTATTTAGTGATCCCTTCCGCTAAGACTGCGAGAAGCAAAATAGGTATTTATCGAAACTTTTGTGGCTGTGCTCCCAGGGCTACGGCGGGCTGCCTGACGAAGAGTAGGCCCACCTTTAACAGAGCTTCCAGCTGAATGACGAGCAACAGGTTTCTTGAAAACTGGCTTAACAGCACGCACGCTTCCTGTAACGCTTATGCCAGCCTGGTGCGCACGCCCAACGCCGGCCGCTCTAAGACTGCGAGCAGGAGCAATGACTACTGATGCCACATCTATGAGCGATGAAACCACCGCTTCTTTCGTACTAATTTCCTTTTTAGTTGCTCTATATATATTGTTTCCAGCGCTTAGCACTGCAGCAGCTCCTGCGGCGGCTCCACAGATTCCTGCTGTGGC
>JAIRPS010000040.1 GCA_031256885.1 Bifidobacteriaceae bacterium
GAAACAGGATGCCATTTTCGCCAACCGAAGTAACTTGCTGAGAGATTGGTGGATTCACGTGGCTTGACTTGAATTATTTCAAGGTCGCGCGCGCCATGGTTCTTGAGCACAATGGTACCATAGGCTACATCATGTTCAGGAACAGAGCGTAGACTAACTTTGAACCCACCCACCTCGGCTAAATCATCGGCATACAGTGGTCCATCGAAAGAGCCGAAGGCTGTCCCATCTCCTTCAGGAAGCAAAATAATGTATGCACCTGCGAATAGTAGCGAGGCGAGAATAAGCCAACCTAATAGTGTGCTTATTCGCGTAAGACTAAAGCGGTTTCGCAATTGTGTCCCCCTGGTTAGGTGTTTCAATCTTACCACTGCGACCACATAATGACAAACCTTTCTTGACATCTGTCGATTTGATAATCACTTTGGTTCCCCAGTTGTAGCCGGCATGCGATGATAGACTCACGCCCAGATAAGCACTAATATCCACACCATTAGACCAAGTTGTATTACCGCCTTGATCAATTTGCACTGTCGCAAACCCCGGGTTGTAACGCGAACAGTTTGCGGATGGCACACTTGGCGCACTACCAAGATTGCCGCTGTTGGCACCATTGACTGCGGTTGGCCTGGCTTCATAGCGGGTGGTAATGACCGCCCCTTGACCAGCCATCACACATTGAATCTTGAACTTGACATAAGTGGTGTACTTATCATAGAATTTGCTACTAACACCTGTCACAGGCTGCCATGTGGTTTCTACGCCAAGAAACTCAGTGACCGAGCCGCCAGCAGAAAAACTGCCAGTTGCGCCGCTGCTGCTCTTGCCAATACCCAGCGTGATACTAGCCTTCACGCCTCTCTGGTTGCCCACGTTATAGATGAATTGCATTGAGGCATTCGCTGCGGTTGAGTACACCTGCCCTACTCGGGTTGGGCGCTGCGGGTACTCGTAGACCCTTTGCGTGCGGCAAGCTTTTTGGAGGTAGTCGTTGTGGTGTTTGGTTTGGTTGGCCAATTCAACCGCTTGGGTTGGCTCTTCAACCATTACATCACCAAGGTTGGTGGGGCCTTCGTCAACCTTTTCGGTGACAGTCTGATCGGCGGGGCTAACAGTGTAATCACCGTCGGCAAACTCAACCAGGTCGGTGAAAGCAACCATTTCACTACCTTCAGCCGTGGGCACCACTAGTTCCAAGTTGACAGCGCTGGTCTGCGGGTCGGTGACTGCTGCCAACTGGTCAACAGCCGGTGTGCGCAAATCAAAAGAACCTTCCTGATCGGTTAGGTCCTTCGCTACCGGAATCAGCCGCAATGTGTCGCCATTCGCCATATTAGCTAGCTCACTGGTGGGCGGCCAGGCGTAAAGCAACACCGGCACGCCGGCAACTGCGGCACCATCCTGGTCAGTTAGCGAACCGATTGCCAACGAGTCTGCATCAAGGTCAGCTGAGGCAGTCAGTTCCGGCAAAATGCCATCGTTGAGCGCCTGCTGATCTGCCAATGTGGTGTCCACCTGGTCAACCGGCTCAACGCCGCGTGTGGCTGACGCAGGTGCGGCAAACAAGCCGCTGAGTAGCAGCACAGCCGGTAAAACACCTGCTAGTGCTGGCCGCAGCCAGCCGAGGCTGCCAGCGGTGAACATATCTCGCCGGGGGGCGAGGGGGGATTTAGAGGGACTGCTGTGATTGAAATGCATGGAGCTTCCATTCTCTAAAACAACATGGGGCGTTCATTGCACCAGCCTGGCACCATGAACCCATCCAGTCTAAGTACCGGTCAGCAAACAGTCAATACCCACACACCACATTTTTCCGGTCATTTGAAGCTTCGCCAACCCACGCCCCCAGCTCCCACCGCCCCAAGCGTGGCAAACGTTCCTTTCCTGACGCATGCCCGGTAGGGCATAGCACAGTGTTGTAATAAACAACTAGAGCAGTCCGGATTTTCACCAGCAAAACAGGTGATCAGCTGCTGTTTAGTTGCAATTAGTATTGCTAATCTTCAACCGGTGGGTTGGGTGGTGGAATATCTTCCGGCGAATTAATAACTTCGGCATCCTCCCAGGTGGGGATCTGTCGTTTCGGGCGTCCCCAAATGCCCACACCACCTTCCGCGATTGATCGACGGTGTGGTCCGCGGCGGTGACCCTTGGCTGGCGGGGTAGCCGCTGGTGGATCAGCCGGTGCAGGGTCGGTGGCGGCGACATCGGGCGAATTTGTTGATAACTGGGCTGGTTCAGCCGGGGCGGGCGCAGCCGGCATAACCGGCAAGGGGACTTGTGCGGTTAACTCATTGGCTGATTCCGCCGGCGAATCATCGCGCGCCGCCAAGGCTTGCGGCAATGCTTCAGTTGGTGAAGCATCATCAGTCCCCGCCGCTGGCCGGTAGTTCGATGACGTTAAATCCTCAGCCGGTTCGGGCGCTGCCATGCCTGGCCAAGTTGGGACTCGGCTGGCAGATGGCGCTGCCTGCTCTAAGGCAAGATTCTGCGCTGCGGCTGGCTGTGCGGAATCGGGCATAACTTCACGGACAATCAACCGTTCAAAAGTGCCGGTGCGTTGAGCTGCCTCCTGTTCGGCGCGGCGTGAAGCTCGTTCCACGGCGGCTTTACGCTGGGCAGCCTGATTGTCACGTCGCTGCGCCTCCTCTTGGAGACGTTCCAGTTCACGGTCTTCTTCTTCAACTGCCTGGTCAAGGTCAGCAATCATCACACGGGCATCAGCAATCACCGCTTCGTCACGTTGCCGTACCCCGTAAAGCAACCAACGAATCACCGCTAGTTCTGTCAATAATCTGGCACGTTCCTCCAAGGCATCATCATTGAATCCGGGGCGGTTAGCGCGGTAAGCATCCATGATTGACTCACCCACTGCCGGAGCAGCCCCCGCCAATAGTGGTGCTAAATCTTCAGCCGGGTCACTGAACTGCACCGTGGCAAAGTCAAGCATCGCGCAGATCCGCCCATGCTGCTCTAACAGGTGATCAGCCGCCATGTCGCCATGAATAACCGAGGGTTGGAAAGACCAGCGACGGTCATCTTCAATTGCCAAACGCCATCGGTCAACCAGACGATCTGTCAAATAGCCTGTCCGCGCCGCCTCATCAACTTCGCTGCGTAAACGCAAACGGTACTGCCCTGGTGTATAAATAGGCATGCCGACTGATTCAACCAGTTCTTTGGGCAGTTGGTGGAGCGCAGCGATTGTCCGGCCTAAACTCATGGCGGTGCCCGGTCCCGGTTCAATCGCTTCAAGGTTCAACGGCGTGCCAGGCAGCTGCGCATACACCAAAACGCGGCGACCGTCAGGAGTTGACACCGCCCCGCGTGGGCGCGGCACTTCAAAGGGCAAACGGCCTGCTGAAGAGTGGCTCGCCAAAGCTTTGAGTAGGGCAATTTCTGCCTCCTGACCAGCACCGGCCTGTGCATCGTTGGGCAAGCGGATAACCCAACGGCGGTCCAGGTGGTCAACCGCAATAGCGTAAGTGAAATCGGCAGCCAAACGAGCAGGACTAATCGCCACCACGTCGATGTCAGGCACCGCCGACGTCGCAAGGGCAGCCAGAGTGTACGGCAAAGGCGAACCAGCCACAGCTACACGGTAGGGCCAGAACGCCGTTCTGCCAACCTGGCGCGCCGTTATCTAAAAAATCAAGGCAACCACCAACCATGCCACAATGATTCTGATGACGATTTTGCCGCCAAGCTCGCCTGAGCAGTTGTTGGAAGCGCTCGACCCTGAACAACAGGCTGCCGCGCTGCACCTGCTTGGTCCTGTCTGCGTCCTTGCAGGCGCTGGTACCGGCAAAACCCGGGCTATCACCCACCGAATTGCTTACGGCGTGCGCACCGGCACCTACAAACCGGGTGCCGTGTTGGCTGTTACTTTCACCACCCGCGCCGCTGGTGAAATGCGGCAACGCCTGCGCCAATTAGGTGCGCCGGGCGTCCAAGCTCGCACCTTCCATTCAGCCGCCTTGCTTCAGCTGAAACACTTTCACTACCGCCTGACCGGTCGCAAACAACTGCCGCAACTGGTGGAACACAAAGGGTCATTGGTGGCTGAAGCAGCCTTGCGTCTCGGTTTAGAGGTTGACCATATTGCGGTGCGTGATTTTGCAGCTGAGATTGAATGGGCCAAAGTTCAACTGTGGACGCCCGAAGACTACACCCGCAACGCCGAGCAAAGTGGCAGACCGCCAGTTGATGGCTGTAGTCACGCAGCCTTGGCCAAACTGATGCGCTCTTATGAGGCTGTGCTTGCCGAAAACTCAGCCATGGATTTTGAGGACGTGCTGCTCGCCACGGCCGGGCTGCTCGCTGACTACCCTGAAGCCGCCGCAGAGGTGCGCCAACGCTACCGGCACTTTGTGGTGGATGAGTATCAGGATGTTTCACCGGCCCAAGAGTATTTGCTGCGCCAATGGCTGGGTGACAGGCAAGAACTGTGTGTGGTGGGTGATCCTTCCCAAACGATTTACTCATTTTCCGGTGCTACCGCCGACTATTTGCAGGACTTCACCAAACGCTACCCGCAAGCTCCAATCATTGAGCTGGTGCGCAACTACCGCTCAACCCCACAAGTGATCAACCTTGCCAACCAGGTTTTGCAGCCGAACCGCAAACCCGTTCGTGAAGACCTTCCTCAGCGAGTGCTGCAGCTTGTCGCTACCCAGAACGATGGCGCAGCCATCAGCTATGAGACTTACCAACACGATGCTGTGGAAGCTAAAGCAGTGGTTGAGAAAATCAACCAACTGCTCAGCGAGGGTTGGCAGCCGCAGCAAATAGCGGTCTTGTTCCGCACCAACGCCCAATCTGAGCCTTTCGAGATGGCGTTATCCTGGGCTGGCACACCTTTCCAGCTGAGAGGCACGGCTGGGTTTTATCAGCGTCCGGAAACTAAAGCAGCGATCAGCCATTTACGGACCGCTGCCCGGCTCAGCCCGGCGGCTGACCAAACTGTTTGGGATCAAGCCGCCGAAGCCTTGGCACGGACCGGTTGGACAGTTCGCCCCCCCCAAATCAACTCGGGTGCCCAGGAACGTTGGGAAACACTTGACGCTTTGGCTAGTTTGATTCACCAATTGATTGAACAAGGCTTGTCCAGTTTGGCGGAAATCACTGCCGTTATTCTGCAACGCCAAGCTGATGATCATCCGCCAGAAGGGTCTGGCGTAACTTTGGCGTCTTTGCATGCTGCTAAAGGTTTGGAATGGCCGGTCGTTTTCTTGACTGGTTTAGCTGATGGACTGCTTCCAATAAATTTAGCCAATGACCCAAAAACACGTGCAGAATAACGGCGGTTATTATATTTTGGTATCACCCGAGCGCAACAAATGCTATTTTTGAGC
>JAIRPS010000077.1 GCA_031256885.1 Bifidobacteriaceae bacterium
GGTGCCTGGTGATCAGCCGGTTGCTTGGCGGGGACCAGTGCTTCACCGTGTGTTACAACAGTTTTTAGCGGAAGTCCACTGGGGCGATCTTGATGTATTGATCCTTGACTTACCACCCGGCACCGGTGACATACCTCTATCAGTTGCTCAGTTGTTGCCAGCAACCGAAGTGTTGCTGGTCACCACACCCCAGGCGGCGGCGGCCGAGGTGGCCGGGCGCGCCGGTGCAATGGCTGCGAAAACCAAACAACACCTGGTTGGTGTGGTTGAAAACATGAGCTACCTCATCCAAGCAGACGGCAGTCGGCTCGCCCTGTTTGGTGAAGGTGGTGGTGCAGCTGTTGCCGCTAGCTTGTCCGCCACCCTCGAAACAACCGTGCCGCTGCTTGGCCAAGTTCCGCTTGACCCAGCCTTGCGTCAAGGTGGCGATGACGGCACACCAGTTGTTTTAGCAGATCCGCAATCACCAGCCGGGCAGGCATTACTTGCGATTGCTCGCCGTTTAGCGGAACACTGGAGTTGAGTACAGCTAGGCACACTCAAAGCTGCCGGGCCAAACGGTAAGGCATCACTTCACCAATACCTTCAACTGCCACCGGGCTTAAGGCCTGCAGGCTGAGTTCGTCACGCTCCGCCAGCTCAATGGCTGTCGGCTCATCCAGCCAAACCTCACCAGGACCGGCCATTTCAACTAGTCGCGCCGCCAAGTTAACGGTTGGACCAAACACATCGCCGCAACGTGGCAACACCCGCCCCCAACACATTGCTAAACGTGCTTTCGGCATACGGCCATCTGCACCTATTCGTTCAGATAGTTCCACTGCCGCTAACGCCACATTGGCCGGCTGGTCACCAATAAACAAAATCGCATCGCCCAGTGTTTTAACAACCCGCCCACCATGCGAACAGACCACCGATTGGGTTAACCACTCGAACTCGTGCAGCATGTTATCCAGTTGCTTATCACTGAGATCACCAGAAAACTCTGTGTAACCAACTAGATCAGCGAAACCAACAGCTTGCGCCAACGGTAAAGCGTCACGCTCACGGCGCGTCTGGCCTAAGTCAGTCTCACCAACTTTAGTAACCCAACGGGTAATGGCAGACATGTGGCGACGCCATGCATAAAGCATCTGATCTTGCAGAAAACCACTCAAAGTGACAAGGCGTCGCAACAATGACAATGGTTGATTGCTGCCGCTGCCGTCTTCAGCCAAAATAGTTTCCACCTGCCACCAAGCCAAGCGTTGCGCGGTTTGCGAGATTGCCCTGACCAGACTCAACTCGGCCGCTTCACTGATGGTACCCAGATCGATTGCCTCAGACAAGGCGATCAAGGCTGTCAAGTCTTGTTCAGAAAAGACAGACTCAGTCCAAGTTGGTGTGGGTATACCCAAAGCTGCACAGTGTTTGCTGATCCGTGGATAATCCAAGCCAGTTGCTGCCGCCAGATCACGCATTGCCAAACTTGGTGCATCACGTGCCGTTAGTTGGGTGCTCTTACCCAACAATGCATCTTCTGGCTTCTCCGGCTGAGCGGCAACAGTCACAGTCATTGCCAATAGCATAGGCCAACCGGTGCTATTAGTCACACATCAGTTTAGCGGCAAAATATACACCGGGAAGAAAAGTTGTTTGCATAACGTTACAACCTAACTATTGTATTCAGTTAGCACCAGCATAACCGAACAGATCAGGTGAGAGTGCCAACGCCAATCAAAACACCCTGCGTACCTGGAAAGAACCAGCCAGAAGTTTTTCTACAGTTGGTTGAGCGGTTGGCTGACAATCTCACCAGAAGTGATAATTGTCTCATAATGTTGCCCCGCCAACACCAAACCTCCAGAATCATCCAAACGCAAGCCACGCCTCAGCACACCCTGATCATCAACCTGATCACCCACACTCCAACAACGTGCCGCAATAGCTGCCGCCAAGCCGGGAGTGTTTGCCAACCACCGCTCATACAAACCAGCTAACTGGTCAAGCACCCGTTCAGCCACCATTACACGGTCAAACGGTGAATCAGTCAACTGGCATAGTGACACCGCCCAAGGTACCGGCAACTGCCCCGGTTGCTGCGTCAGATTCAGCCCAATCCCAACCACCACACCAGCATTATTGCCAGGTGCCACTTCAACCAGTATGCCAGCCAGTTTGCGACGCCGCCCCCAAGTTGCCAACTCAGGCCCATCTGGCAAACAAACCAGCACATCATTAGGCCATTTCAGCATTGCCGGAGTTGGCAACCAGGCATCTAAAGCGCGCGCCACCGCCAAACCAGTCAGCAAAGGCAGCCAGGTTAGCCGGTGGCGCGTAACCGATGGCGGTCGCAACACCAGTGACAGTAACAGTGCCGCCCCTGGTGGTGTTTGCCAAACCCGGCCATGCCGCCCCCGCCCAGCGGTTTGGCTATCAGCAATCAACACTGTGCCATGTTCAAAAGGCCTCTGGTGACTGGCTGCTGGGCAATCACCGGCCCCCGCCAACAAGTCCGCATTGGTTGAGCCAGTCTGCTCCACCCAGCTAATCGGCTGGCCAAATGGGTTATTCAGCCCAGTCAGGGCTGTTGCAAAAAACGAACTGGGCGGCGGCATCGGGCTGTTAAATGCGGTAGTTGCTGCGGCGGCGGGCAGAGAAGACTGCGGCATTGGGCAACTAAGTTAACTCAAGAAACTGGTCAAGGCCAACTGTTAAACCGGGGTGAGCCGCCACCTGGCGAATCGCCAACAAAACCCCCGGCATAAAACTCACCCGATCTAACGAATCATGGCGGATAGTCAGCAACTCGCCTGGGTTGCCTAACAAAATCTCCTGGTGAGCAACCAAGCCACGCAGGCGCACAGCATGTACGCGCACATCTTCAACCGCAGCGCCGCGAGCGCCCGGTAAAGCCGTCACAGTGGCATCGGGGATGGACGGCATTTTGCTGTTACGGCGGGCAGCCGCCAACGCTTCAGCCGTATGGCAAGCGGTACCTGATGGCGCATCCAATTTATCGGGGTGATGCATCTCAATCATTTCAACTGATTCAAAAAACTTGACTGCCTGCACCGCCAGCAGTTCAGACAGCACCGCCCCCAAAGCGAAGTTAGGAGCAACCAATACACCAACATTTGGTTGCTGCGCAAGATGCTCGCTCAGCCGCCCCAGGCTCGCTTTGTCCCAACCGCTAGTACCCACCACAGCATGAACACCCAGGTCAATCAGTTGATGCACGTTTGCTTCAGTGGCTTGCGGTGTTGTGAAATCAACCGCCACACGAACATTATTACTGGTCAAATCAGTGGCTGACCAGCCAATATCTACTTGAGCCGCCAAGCTCAGGTCAGCGGCTGCGGTGACAGCCTGAACCACTGTGCTACCCATCCGTCCACTTGCACCAA
>JAIRPS010000140.1 GCA_031256885.1 Bifidobacteriaceae bacterium
TTTAGCAGCCGGTGTGGCCTATGGTTTCCAACAGCTCAGCAGCAATAATCCGGATAAGGTTTTGTCGAATGTTAGTAAAAACATAACCAGCTGGGTTCCGCTGGCGGCAGCAGCGCTCGGTATAGTGGTGATCTATTGTCTGATCTGGTGGCTGAAGGCACGTTTTCGTTATGATGACGATGCTCTAGAATGGGTCACTGGCGTGCTGTTTCGTAAACGGCGGCGGGTTTTGTTGGATCGCCTCCAATCAGTTGATATACACCAGCCTTTGCTTGGGCGGCTGGCCGGTTTCGCGGCACTCCGATTAGAAGTGGCCGGCGGCTCGGATTCACACATCAACTTGGCATACCTTACTGAATCGCGTGCCGCAGCATTACGTGCCGAATTATTAGCTCGTGCCGCTGGCCTGCAACTCAACCAAGACCCTGCCCCACAAGCTCCGGAAAACGAGCTGCTAACCATTCCGTCCAAACGTCTCATTAGTTCAGTATTGCTGCATCTCAGTGTGCTGCTGACACCAATTTGGTTAGCTTGTTGGATTATACCTATTGCATTCACCAAACAATGGGCACTGTTGCTAGGCTTAGTCAGCACACTTTGGACAATCATTCGCCCAATAGTCAACAAAATCCAAGCTGGCCTGAATTATTGTTTAGCTAATTCACCAGACGGTCTACGGGTGACACATGGTCTACTGCAACTCACCCACCAAACTGTGCCACCAGGGCGCATACAAGCCATCCGGATTGAACAGTACTGGCTTTGGCGCAAACCCGCTTGGTGGACGATTAGTATCAATTTGGCTGGTTATGCTGGTGAGAACTCGTCCACCAGTTTAGGCGGAGTCACCTTGCTGCCAGTCGGCGAACAACTTGATGTAAGCAAAACACTTTGGGCAGTGCGCAGCGAACTAACGCAAGATACCGCACAAAATTTACTGCAACACCTGATGACTGAAGCCACACCCACCCAAGCCAACCGACAATTGGTGGGTGCGGCAGCGGCTGCCCGCTGGCTTGATCCGCTGGTTTGGCGACATCGGGCTTATGGCGTCAGCCCAGTTTGTCTGATGATCCGTTCAGGACGTTGGCACAAACAGATTGACCTGGTGCCGCATGACAAAATTCAATCACTCAGTCTCGCCCAAGGGCCGCTGCAGCGCCGCCTGGGATTGGCTACTGTCTATTTACATTCCACCCAAGGTCCAATCACCCCACTAGTCAAACATTTGAGCCTGACTGATGCCATGAAACTGCTCAACGAACAATCAACTCGTGCCCGCACGGCTCGGCAAGCAGCCCGCGCTGAACGCTGGATGACCACTAACCAACCAACTGAGGAGGCAAGCAATGCCTGAACCCCAACTGATCCATGAATATGCCCATTTACGGAATTGTTTATCGCAAACTCGGCAACGCCGCGCGGTGGTTATGACAATGGGGGCGCTGCATCAAGGGCATCTCACTTTGGTAGAGCTTGCCGCGAAACTAGCTGACCAAGTTGTGGTAACTATCTTTGTCAACCCATTGCAATTTGGCCCGGGTGAGGATTACCAAATTTATCCACGGACTTTACCAGAAGACCTCGCCGCCTTAGCTGATTACCCAGTCTCAGTGGTGTATGCACCCAATGTTGCTGACATCTACCCCAACGGTTCACCACAAGTAACCATCAACCCCGGACCAGCCGGCACCGGCTATGAAGGCGCCATACGCCCCGGCCATTTTGCTGGAGTACTGACCGTGGTGCATAAACTACTGGCCCGCACCAGGCCAGATGTCGCTGTTTTTGGACAAAAAGATGCTCAACAACTCTGCCTGATCAAACAAATGATCAACGATCTTGACTGGCCCTGCGAAGTGGCTGTTGCGCCAATCCACCGCGACGCGGACGGTCTGGCCACATCTTCACGCAACCGCTACCTCAGCCCCCAGCAACGACAGCTGGCACTTCACCTACCGCAGGCCATTCGGCAAGGTCAATCCGCCAATACTGCCGCAAAAGCCTGCCAAAAAACCCGCCAACACTTGCAAGCCGCCGGCCGAGATTTACAGATTGATTACGTTGACGCAGTTGATCCCTCAACCTTCCAAGCAGCCGCACCGCAATCACCACAAGCCCTGCTGATAGCCGCCGTGCGCATCGGCACAACCCGACTGATCGACAACGGCAGCTTGCTTGCTGGATGCTGAAAAGCCCAACGGTCGCTACTGTGGGAACGTGGATTTCAGCCAAACCAATGACAGGCCGCTCGAAGATGCGGACAATCCTGACCGTTCCGAGCAAAGCCAAGTACGCCTCGCCAAACGCCAAGCACTGCTTGACAGCGGTGATGCGCCATACCCTGTTGCGTTGCCCATCACCACGCAAATAGCAGCCGTCCGCCGCACCTACCAGCACCTCACCGCTGGCCAAGAAACGTCCGATGTCGTAGCTTTAGCCGGGCGCGTGGTACACCTTCGTAATACGGGCAAACTTTGTTTTGCGGCTCTCCAAGAAGGCTCCGGTCAACGACTTCAAGTAATGATCTCATTGGCGGAAGTTGGCGCTGAAGCCCTGGCACAGTTCAAAGCACTGGTCGATCTTGGTGATCACATATTTGTGAGCGGGCGCGTGATTTCATCAAAACGCGGTGAATTGTCCATCTTGGTTGCGCAATGGCGCATGGCCGCAAAAGCATTACGGCCTCTTCCCGTCATGCATGCGCAACTGTCAGAAGAAGCCCGCGTCCGCGAGCGGTCTGCCGATCTGATAGTCAATGCCAGCGCCCGTGATATGGCCCATCTCAGAGTCGCCGTGGTGCGATCATTGCGTGAGACGCTTCATGGTCAAGGTTTTGCGGAGATTGAAACACCAATGCTCCAAACCATTCACGGCGGAGCAGCCGCCCGCCCCTTTGTCACGCACATGAACGCTTTTGACATAAACCTCTACCTTCGCATTGCGCCTGAACTGTTCCTGAAACGTGCGGCAGTTGGTGGCTTTGAGCGTGTTTTTGAGATCAACCGCAACTTCCGCAATGAGGGTGTTGATTGGTCACACTCACCTGAATTTGCCATGCTCGAGGCGTATCAGGCATATGGTGATTATCACACGATCGCCGAGTTAACCCGCCAAATGATCCAGCAAGCGGCCATTGCTGCAACCGGTTCGACACTGGTGCACTTAGCCGATGGCAGTCAATGCGACCTGGGCGGACAATGGCCCTGGTTGAGCCTCTATGAATCACTCAGCCAAGCACTTGGCCAAGCTGTCACGGTTGAGACACCACGCAATGAACTCTTAGCGCTTCATAAAGCACATGGTCTTGATGGTGAGGATAGGCCAGTGGCAACTGGAAAATTAGCTGAAGAACTCTTTGAGCATCTGGTGGGTGATCATTTAGAAGGCCCCGTCTTTGTCTGCGACTACCCAGTTGATACTTCACCACTTGTCCGCGATCACCGCAGCCAAGCTGGTTTGGTTGAAAAATGGGATCTCTATGTTCGTGGCTTTGAGTTAGCCACCGGCTATTCCGAGTTAGTCGATCCAGTGATCCAACGACAACGTTTTGCAGAACAAGCTCGCCTGGCTGCCGCTGGTGATCCTGAAGCAATGGCCATTGATGAAGATTTTCTGGCAACCATGGAATATGGTCTCCCGCCAACCGGCGGAATGGGAATGGGCATTGACCGGCTGCTGATGGCTTTGACCGGTTTGGGCATTCGCGAGACCATACTCTTCCCACTTGTCAAGCCATTGCTGCGTAGCGTTAACAACAAGAACACAGCATCTTGATCTCGGCGTGTCTGTTTAGCTGTTTTCCGCAAAGATTGTCTATGCTTGGATACGTCGGCTCAATAGGGTCGGCTTCATCGAGTTTGAAGCATTTATTGCGACAAGGAGTTTTCAATGGCACAGCGTGTTCAGGTCTTACTAGTTGACGACCTTGACGGCGGCACCGCCGAAGAGACGGTGACTTTCGCGCTTGACGGCGTGAACTATGAGATTGACCTTTCGGGGCACAACGCTCACCAACTGCGCGAGGCGCTCAAGCGGTGGACCGACACCGCGCGGCGCGTCAGCAACCGGCGCACCACCGGACGCACTCGCCGTCCGGCAAATCCCAATGACGACACTGCCAAGGTTCGGGCTTGGGCTTTGGCAGCCGGTCACACTGTTTCGGATCGCGGGCGCATTCCCCAACCGATTCGTGACGCGTACAACGCGGCACACGCCAACTGACACACATCTACCTAAAGGGGGCAGGCTGAAAAACCCTTGGCCTGCCCCCTTTGGCTACCTTCATGCATGCCAAGTGGGTTTTTGCTCGCCACTTAGTGGCTAGCTAGCGCTCAGGTTCCGTCATGCGGTAGGTCGGTACGCTACCCTTATCTCATGACTTTTACATTAGTTTTACTCCGCCATGGCGAGAGCGAATGGAACGCCAAAAACCTGTTCACCGGCTGGGTTGATGTGTCGTTGTCTGACAAAGGCCAAGCAGAAGCCGCACGCGGCGGCCAGCTTCTAGCTGAAGCTGGTGTGCTGCCCGACGTAGTGCACACATCGTTGTTGCGCCGCGCTATCACCACAGCCAACCTCGCGCTTGACGCCGCCAACCGGCACTGGATTCCGGTGCAGCGCAGTTGGCGCCTCAATGAGCGTCACTACGGCGCACTCCAAGGCAAAGACAAGGCCCAGACACTGGCCGAATATGGTGAAGAACAGTTCATGCTTTGGCGGCGGTCCTACGATGTTCCCCCGCCACCGATTGCTCTGGGTTCCACCTACTCGCAGGATGCTGACCCACGTTACGCTGATGCCCCCGCAGTTACCACCGAATGCTTGCACGATGTTTTGAACCGCGCCTTGCCCTACTGGCACAACCAGATTGTGCCTGATCTGCGTCAAGGACGCACCGTATTGGTGGCCGCCCACGGTAACTCGCTGCGCGCTCTGGTCAAACACCTTGACAACATTTCTGATCAAGACATTGCGGCGCTCAATATTCCCACTGGCATTCCGCTGGTTTACCAACTCGATGACCAGTTCAACCCAGTTAAAGCTGGTGGACAATATCTTGACCCAACAGCAGCGGCCAAAGCAATCCAAGCCGTCGCTAACCAGGGCAAGCAGTAAGGCGCAGCCTGTCGATCACATGTGCTATAATTCGGGAAATTGCTTTCTATCACTAAGGACCTGAAAGAGCAGATGTCATTTTCGGTTGGCGAAACCGTGGTGTACCCGCACCACGGTGCCGCGCTTATTGAGGCGGTCACCACGCGCACCATCCGCGGTCAGGAGCGCAGCTACCTCAAGTTACGTGTTGCCCAAGGCGACCTGACCATTGAAGTGCCCGCTGAGAACGTGGAACTGGTCGGTGTGCGTGATGTGGTCAGCCGCGAAGGCCTTGAGCATGTCTTCGCCGTATTGCGTGCCAATGTGCGTGAAGAACCGACCAACTGGTCCCGTCGCTACAAAGCCAATGTTGAAAAAATTGCCTCAGGAGATGTCATCAAAGTATCTGAGGTTGTCCGTGACCTGTCACGGCGTGACACCAACCGGGGACTTTCCGCCGGTGAAAAACGCATGCTAGCACGCGCTCGGCAAATCCTGACTTCAGAGTTAGCGCTGGCTAAAGAAATTGATGAGGAAGCCGCCACAGTAGTCCTTGACCACGTGCTAGACACTCCTGACGCACCGGAACCGCAGGCTCAGGACCTAAATGCCTCAACCGTTGCCACAGACGCTACCACCCCAGAGGATCAAGGCGATCTCGATCCTCAGTTTGTCGCCGATGAACTGGCAAGCACCGATGACACTGAAGAACCGTTGGCTGATTCCGTAAGCTCAGCGTGAATAGCCACCAAGGTGCCGAAGCTGATTCGTCCTTGCCGGCCAACTTAGCCGCAACACAGGCCTGCCACAATGCCCAGTTGCGCGTTGGCTTAGGTGTTGATGTGCACCGTTGGGCTGAACAGCCAAGCAAGCCTTTACGTTTAGCTGGCCTCGATTGGCCAGAGCACCGACCATTAGCTGGCCATTCCGATGGCGACGTGGCCGTCCACGCCATGGTTGACGCTTTAGCTAGCGCAGCTGGTTTGGGCGATATCGGCACCATTTTTGGCACTGACCTACCCGCACACGCCGGAGCAAACAGCCTCGATTTCCTACGTCAAACCAGTCTGCTGGTCACCCAAGCCGGTTGGCGCATCAGCCACATTGCTTTAACCGTGATTGGGAATCAGCCACGTCTCAGCCAGCGGCGCGAAGCCGCCCAAGCATTGCTCAGCCAAACAGCCGGTAGCCCAGTAAGCATCACCGCAACCACCACCGATGGCCTCGGCCTGACTGGCCGAGGCGAAGGCGTGGCGGCCATGGCAACCGCGTTGTTGCTGCGGTTGCCATGAGCCGGGAAAACTAGCTAACCGATCTTGACCGGCCCGCCAATACAGTTACTAAACACAACCTTGGTGTCGGTAGGCAAAACAGCAATGGAATCAACTTCCGAACTTAGGAAATACTTTGTACCCACACCCGTACCGTTGTAGTTGCGCGTTGAACCAGTGATGTTGACAGAACAGCCACCGTACTCATTGCGCGTGAACCGGTAAGTCCCCGCCGGGAGCATTGCACCGCCTTCTAACACATTGGACAGCACGTTGACCCTGACAGTGGCCGTCGACACAAGACTTGGGTGAGTATCAGCCGAGAACATACTTGGCAAGTAGCGCAGCTTGATGTCATTAGCACCAACTTGGCCCAGCCTGTCACCATCCAAGAGCAACTTGACAGTTTGTTTAGCGCGCACATTGCTCAGACTCTTATAATCCACAGACGTGGCCAATGGGGACTTAGCACTCCAAGCAGCCGTTGTAACCATCAGGTAAGAACTTGAGGACTGCGGGCCAACCCAGCTAAGTGACACATCAAGCGGGGTTTGATTGTTTTGGTAAACATCAACCGCCGAACTGGCAGGTTTGACTGAGCCTTTGTAAGTCCACAGATCATACTTCTGCTTGGCCGCCTTCCTTGCGGAACTCCGAGTATATGTCAAGGTCAAAGCGTACTTTTTAGCAGCCTTCAACTTTGCTTTAGGCAGCACCAAAGTTGCCTTGGCTTTCTTGAACTTGGCTTGTTTCACCACCTTTTTACCCAAGTAGGCTTTGAGGGTACCGGTGCAGCCTTTGTTGACAGTGAACTTCAAAGTCACTTTGGCACCAGGCTTGGCAGCAAGGGTGTAGGCAATAGAATCAAACGCAACTGCGCCCTTGAGAGAGTTGAGTTTCGCCGTGCAGATCGCTGGCTCAGCTTGCCACTGACCGGCCAAGCTGGCACTGCTTGGCAAGGCGGTAAACGTGGCACCTACCAGTGATAGGGCCGCAACGGCGAGGAACAGCCGGGGAGATTTCATAAAATCTGCTCCTTAAGTTAGAGATCGGGGTCGAAGACTGATGGGGCATCAGCACACAGTCCTGCCAGACTAGCACAGTAGGGTTGAGCTATGGCCTTACACCTTTTTGATTCTGCCTCCAATCAAATCCGCCTCTTTCAACCGTTGCAACCAGGCCAGGTAGGCATCTACCTGTGCGGTGCAACTGTGCAAGCTGAGCCCCATATTGGCCATCTGCGCCCGGCAGTTGCTTTTGACATTTTGCGCCGCTGGCTGCAACGCAACGGCCTGAACGTCACACTGATCCGCAACGTCACTGACATTGACGACAAAATCTTGGCAAAAGCCGCAGAACACAATGTTCCTTGGTGGGCTTGGGCTTTGATGCACGAACGCCTGTTCACTGCGGCCTACCAGGCTTTGGGAATTCTCCCACCAACTTACGAGCCGCGAGCTACCGGCCATGTCACGGACATGATTGAACTGATGAGTCGGCTGGTTGAACGCGGGCATGCCTATTGCACCAGCCCAGGCAATGTGTATTTTGATACAGGCTCCTGGCCTGAATATGGCACCTTAACACACCAAAAACCGCAAGATTTAACCTCCACTGAGGACGATGGCCAAAAACGCAGCCCCCACGATTTTGCCCTCTGGAAAGCGGCAAAAGCTCACGAACCATCTACCGCATCCTGGCCAACTCCCTGGGGACGGGGACGCCCCGGTTGGCACTTAGAATGCTCAGCAATGGCTTGGCGCTACCTTGGTGATGAGTTTGATATTCACGGTGGTGGTCTTGACCTACGTTTCCCCCA
>JAIRPS010000232.1 GCA_031256885.1 Bifidobacteriaceae bacterium
GCACGATCCACATATTCTTGTGGTGTGCCTAATCCGTAAATGCAGGAAACTGAGGCAACCACCACCACATCGCGTCGCGTTAACAGATTAGATGTGGCGGAGTGACGCAAGCGTTCAATCTCATCATTGATGGAAGAATCTTTTTCAATATATGTGTCAGTCTGCGGCAGATATGCCTCTGGCTGGTAATAATCATAATATGACACAAAATATTCAACAGCATTATTCGGCAGTAAATCACGTAATTCGGCAGCTAACTGGGCCGCTAAAGTTTTATTCGGTGCCATCACCAAGGTGGGCCTTTGCACCTGTTCAATCAGCCATGCGGCGGTTGCCGATTTTCCGGTACCGGTAGCCCCAAGCAACACCATGTCTTTTTCACCAGCTTGCACCCGTCTCGCCAAATCAGCGATGGCTGTTGGCTGATCGCCGGAAGGTTTGAAGTCCGAAACCACCTGAAAAGGTGCCACCAACCGCTGCAAAGGCAAATCTGAACACATGTTCTAAGCCTAGCAGTCTCACTGCCCCGCCCTGGCTGCGCTATTGGGCAGACACGAACCGCTAATCGGCTGGCGGTTTGATTGCCGGTGGTAGCATCGGCGCATGGTCCTGACAACCACATTATTGCGGGCATTTCTGCTCCTCAGCTTGGCTTTACCAAGTTTTGGACTTTTCGCCAATGACAGCCAATTCACCCCCGCTGGCACTACTGCCGCCGAGCAGTTCCCACAGGCCTCGCCCAAACCGACCGATGCCGGTTCTTTAGGGCTATCAGTCACCTTCAGCCCAAGCCAAGCCAAGCAGGCCTTAACGCTGCTTGACCTGCGTAGCAAACCAGCAACCGGTTATAAACGTTCAGCTTTTCACCATTGGGAACAAGCCGCCAAACATGGTTGGAAAGCAGTTCCCAAGGGCTGCAATACCCGCGCTGCCACGCTCTACCGTGATGGACAAGTCACCAAGGTAAACACAAAATGCCAGGTTAGCCAGGGCCAATGGCGCGACCCGTACACCGATCAGTCTTTCCGGCAGGCATCCCAGTTAGATATTGATCATGTTGTTCCGCTAGCTGAAGCTTGGCGATCTGGTGCCAACCAGTTGAGTGCCGCTGAGCGCGCCAGTTTAGCTAATGCACCAATCAACTTGGTGGCGGTTTCTGCCAGTCAAAACCGTTCCAAAGGCGATAAAAGCCCAGCGTATTGGAAACCATCTAATCAACGCAGCTGGTGTGCTTATGCTGTGCGCTGGATTGAGGTCAAAACAATCTGGCAACTTGACCTGACCAGCGCAGCCGAACGCACCGAGTTAGGACGCATGCTGAACACCTGTCCAAGCTCAATCAAAGGCCTGGCTGTCTCAGGCAGTGACGCCCAACCGGGTACCCTGATCAAAGTCACAGTTAGCGCCAAATCTGCCAAGCTGGCAGCTAAACCAACAGCGGCAGGTAACTGCCCCGCCAAAGCGCCAATTAAAGGTAATGCCAGTTCCCATATTTATCACCTACCTGGCGGCGCATATTACAGTCGCACCAAGGCAGAGCAGTGCTTTGCCAGCGAAGCCGCCGCCCGCAAGGCTGGGTATCGCCGCTCACAACGCTGAGTTCAGTTACACCAACCGACGTTGAGCTGCCCAACGAGTCAACTCGCTGCGGTTTGATAACTGGAGTTTACGCAAGACTGCTGAAACATGGGTTTCTACGGTTTTAATGGAAATGAATAGTTCACTGGCCACTTCGCGGTAGGTGTAGCCGCGCGCGATTAACCGCATAACCTCCTGCTCGCGGGCGCTGAGACGGTCAAGTTCGTCATCGGCAATGGCAATATCATCTGTAGCGGTGCCAAATGCATCCAAAACAAAGCCAGCCAGCCGTGGCGAGAATACTGCATCACCACTAAACACTCGGTTGATCGCTGCAATCAATTCT
This sequence comes from Bifidobacteriaceae bacterium, assembly GCA_031256885.1. The sequence continues at coordinate 1,925 of JAIRPS010000232.1, forward strand.
GGCGCCGTGATTGTTTTGGTGACATAGCCGCGGGCTCCAGCGCGAATGATAGCCACAACATCTTCTGCTGAGTCAGAAACCGACAAGGCTAAAAAACGCACCCGGTCCAGTAAATGAGCACAGGCCTGCAAAACTGCCACGCCACCGCCGCCTGGCATGTGCACATCAAGCAGAACGACATCGGGCAAAGTTTGTTGAATCAAGGCAACCGCCTGTTCAACTGTCCCCGCTTCACCGACAATGGTGTAGGTTTGCGCTAATTCGGCGCGACTGCCAGAGCGAAACAGCGAATGGTCATCGACCAGGACAAGCCGTAACAGTTCAGCCATGATTCCCTCGATTCAACGATTTGACTACCAGATGTACTTCAGTGCCGCCGCCAGGTGCCTGGCGCACGGTTGCATGCCCACCTTGCCTGGCCAACCGACCAATAATTGATACGCGAACACCTAACCGATCAGGTGGCACAACAGCTAAATCAAACCCTATACCGTGGTCACGCACAAATACCTCAATCAACTCGGCTCGCGCCTCAAGATACACCGAAAATGGTGGCGCACCATGGCGCACCGCATTAAGTAAAGCTTCGCGGGTGGAACCGAGCAAAGCCTCGCTCACCGCAGTTGGTTGACAATCACCAACAATCACACAACCCACCTCAACACCATACTCATCTTCAATTTCGGCCACCATCAGACGCAAACCGGCTGCCAGTGAAACAGCTGGAGCAGCCGTGTCTTCATAAAGCCAAGCGCGCAGTTCACGTTCTTGTGAGCGCGCTAAACGCCGAACCAGATCAGGATTTTCGGCCCTCGCCCGAATCACTGTTAATGTTTGCAAAACCGAATCATGCAAATGGGCAGCAATATCGGCTCGCTCTGACTCGCGTGCCCGCGCCGAACGTTCCTCCACCAAGCCACGCCATAAACGCAACCACCAGGGGGCCAGCACCACCGCCACACCGGCCACCACCGCCAAACCAGCTGCCATGCTCGCCAACAACTGGGCCGGCGAATCTTGGCGACCAATAAACAAGGCAATACCGGCACTCACCAGCACCAAGCCACCAGCCAACTGGAGCAGTGAACGGATTGTTGATTGGCGGCCGCTGCCAAGCTGATACCACGCCAACACCAACCCGGCTAACAGCAGTGCGGTTGGCAGCCACCAGTCAGTGCGCAATTGCACCCCGCTGCGCCCAGCAATAAATAGCCCCGCCAACACTAGTAAAGCCAAGCCTGCAAGGCCGATTAGCAAATGCCGGCGCCAGCGTGCACTGGTCAAAGCGATCAGTCGTTTACGCCATTTTTGCAAACTGCGCA
>JAIRPS010000082.1 GCA_031256885.1 Bifidobacteriaceae bacterium
GCGCACATCACCAGCTTCAACAATCAAGGAGATCTGTGTGCGGTTGTGATGACGCAATAAATGATGGTGTACAGCGGAACAGAGCAGAAGCGAAGGAATGGGAGCAAGCTCAGCATTCGATTCACGGTCAGACAGAACAATGAATGACACCCCTGAAGCTAATGCGGAGTCAACTTCCGCAAAAATTTCTTCAAGCCGAGCAGCTAAACCAGCTCCCCCGTTTTCCACACGGTACAAGCCGCGAATAATCGTTGAAGAAAAGCCAGCCGCCCGTCCTTGAGGATACCTGTCAATGCGCACAATTTTAGCAAGCTCGTCATTATCAATCACCGGGAAAGCAAGCACTAGTTTACGGGCATGTTCCGGTGTTTCCGCTAAAGGATTGGGTTCAGGCCCAACCACCCCGCCTAATGAGGTCACAATTTCTTCACGAATCGCGTCAAGCGGCGGATTGGTTACCTGAGCGAAAAGCTGGTTGAAATAATCAAACAGCAGACGCGGCCGGCTCGACAGCACAGCAATGGGCGTATCTGAACCCATGGAACCAATCGGTTCAGCAGCCGTGCTAGCCATTGGCTGCAAAATCAGCTTCAGCTCTTCAGCGGTGTAACCGAAAGTTAGTTGACGTCGGTGAACAGAGGCAGGCGAGTAAGCAATATGTTCACGCGGCGGCAGATCTTTCAGATAAAGCGACTGCTCAGCGATCCATTGTTGGTATGGAGCGCGCGCTGCCAGGCGCGACTTGATCTCATGATTCTCAATCACCCGACCTGATTCAGTATCAACTAACAGCATGCGACCTGGCTCAAGCCGCCCTTTGCGAACAACTTGATCAGGTGGTATGTCAAGCACACCAGCTTCTGATGCCAACACAACCAGTCCGTCACGGGTGACATAAAAACGTCCCGGACGCAAACCATTGCGATCAAGTGTGGCACCAATCAGTGTGCCATCAGTGAAGGCGATGCATGCGGGGCCATCCCAGGCTTCAGTGATTGTGGCATGGTATTCGTAGAATGCGCGCAACGCCGGGTCCATCTGCCCATTGTTCTCCCAGGCTTCAGGGGTCATCATCAGCATCGCATGCGGCAAACCACGACCAGCCAGGTGAAGCAGTTCAAGCACCGAGTTGTAAGACGCCGAATCAGATTCACCGGCTAAACAAACTGGCATCAATGGCGACAAGTCGCCGAGCAGTTCACTGGACATCAAGCCTTGCCGCGCCAAAACCCAGTTGCGGTTACCCATGACCGTGTTGATTTCGCCGTTATGGGCCATCATTGAAAACGGCTGAGCTAACTCCCATGAGGGGAAAGTGTTGGTTGAGAAGCGGGAATGGACTAAGGCAATCTCACTGGCATAGCGTTGATCAGCTAGGTCGGGGAAAACCTGAACCAGTTGATCGGTGGTGAGCATGCCCTTGTAAACAATCGTTCTGGCCGAAAGCGATGCAAAATAGACCCCAGCTTCATGGGCGGCACGTTTGACTACGCGATAGGCCCGACGGTCTAAATCAATCCCCCCAAGACTGGCTTTGGGGCTGGCCACAGCCAGTTGCCGTAACGTTGGCATGCAAGCTCGAGCAGTTGGACCAATTGAATCAATGTTGACTGGCACATCCCGCCAGGCAAGCACTGTTAGGTCCTCTTCAGCGACAATTTGATCAATCTGGCTTTGCGCATGCGCTGCTTCATCGCGGTCGCTCGGTAAAAAGGCCATACCAATGGCATAATGTCCCGGTTCAGGCAGTTCACGGCTGAAAAGGTCACGCATCAAGGCATCAGGCACTTGTGTGAGAATGCCTGCGCCATCGCCGGTATCAACCTCAGCACCGCGTGCACCGCGATGATCAAGGTTTTTCAAGGCAACTAGCGCAGCATCAATGATGTCGCGGCCAGCTTCACCCCGCAAAGTCGCCACAAAGGCAACACCGCATGAGTCATGTTCAAAGCGGGGGTCGTACAAGCCCAATGGCTGGGCGACCGTTTGGCTGGCCTGAGTCATTAGTTCCTTCCCGGTGGATGCCGCGTCCACCAACGCTACATTGTTCAGCAGCCGGTGAACATAACCAGCAACCGATTGTGCCTCGAAGCGGATTTCGCGCCCAGTCTACCAACTCACCTGCCACTACGGCCAAACTAAGCGCTAGCCAACAACGCCCAGTGATCGCTTGCCACTGCCTCTTGTCAGGCTGTGAGCACTAGTTTAAACGTTGTTGATCAGCAATATTGTTTCTGCAGTAGCTGGCTGATCAGTGGTTTTGGCCGCAGTAGTGGGCTGATCATCTGCTTGGTTCGCATCTGTGGCGTCATCAAGCTGATCATCTGCTTGGTCTGCATCTGCGACGTCATCAAGCGGTTCGTCAACCGCTTGCTCATCTGCTTGGTTTGCAGCTGCGGCGCGGTCAAGGCGGGTTAGTTGCTCTGGCTGAGAGCCGAAACGTCGACTCAGCCAAATAAAGACCAGCAGCGCGCCTAAACCAACAACAATGGAGGTCAGAACGTTGAACCGCAAAGGACCGACCATTGAAGCATGATCGATTCTTAAGGTTTCAATGAAACCTCGGCCCAGGGTGTAAAGCAACACATAGAGCGTGAAGGTACGTCCGTGACGTAGTTGCAAACGCCTACCCAGCACCACCACCAAGCCAGCGATCAGGCAATCCCAAACCAATTCATAAGCGAAAGTCGGGTGAAAAAGCGTGCCTGGTTGATACCCGGCCTGGATTGTGACGGCATCGGACACTTGTAAACCCCACGGAAGATCAGTGGGACGGCCAAATAACTCCTGGTTAAACCAGTTGCCAAGGCGACCAACCGCTTGGGCAACGGCAATGCCAGGGGCTAGCGCGTCAAGCACCGGCGCTAAACGGATCCCGGCCCGCCGTGCGCCAATCCATGCACCGAGCCCACCTAAAGCGATAGAACCCCAAATACCTAAGCCACCACGCCAGATCGCGAAGATCTCCCAAGGATGACCGTTAGCACCAAAATAGGCTTGCGGTGTTGTCAACACATGGTAGAGACGAGCCCCAATAATGCCGCTCGGTACTGCCCAAACCACCACTTCAAACAGTGCGTCGGTGGTGCCGCCGCGTTCGCTGTAGCGGCGCACACCAATCCACCAAGCCACCACAATGCCCACAATGATCAGCAATGCATATGCACGTAAAGGCAGTGGACCGAGTTGCCACTGACCCTGGCTAGGACTGGGGATCAATGTGGGTAAACGCATAGTGTGAGCCTACCGTTTCTCAGGAAAGTCCACCAGCCTGATTGGCGGACAGGCAAGTTGACCCAAACACCGGTTTGGAACAGTCTTGGCTTTGCTGCCACCAATCACTGGGTTCTAAACCGAAGTGCAACACCTTTACGGTT
>JAIRPS010000101.1 GCA_031256885.1 Bifidobacteriaceae bacterium
GTTTGCTTGATCCCGGGTACCAACGTTTCATTGAGCGGCGTTTACGGGAAACCTGGGACTTTACTGGTACACCTATCCAGATTGCTTTGCGGGTGCGCCAGCCGCGGCGACGCTAACTGCTGCCGCAATCGCTGGGATGGGCTGGATTGGCGGTAGCTAAATCAGCTAAACAACGGCCCACTACACCAATGTTACTTGGCCGTTTATCTGGATCTTTAGCAGTCATTTGGACAATCAAATGGTGTAAACCAACTGGTATGCCCGGTGGTGGTGTGGGGGCCGCACCCATCACCTGAGCAACCGCAATATCTTCTGGTGTATCTGCTGTGAATGGTGCTTGGCCAGTTAAACAAAACAACAACACCAAACCGAGTGAATACAGATCAGCGCTCGGCTGAGCATTACGGCCAAGCGCCAACTCCGGTGCCAAATAGGCGGGGTTACCAGGCACTTTGAGATCAGCTGTGAGTGGCGGGCTACCAATCGGTAACGCAATGCCAAAGTCGATTAAACGAGCTTGCTGACCGTCAAACAAAATATTGGTTGGTGAAACATCGCGGTGGATTAGCCCAGACCGGTGCAGTGCCTGTAAACCGGCGGCGATTTGCGCTAACGCCGGCAAAACTGTGGTGAAGCAAAATGCGCCATGTTCCGCCACCCAACTGGTCAAGGTTTGGCCGTCGGCTTGTTCCATCACCAGCCAAATCATTTCCGGGCTTTCCACCAGGTCAAGCACATGCACCAAAGCCGGATGGCTGGCGGCAGCACCAGCCGCTGCCTCAGCTTGAAACCGCTGACGAACCGCTGGATCATTGGCTGACAATGGTGTTTTCAGGATCACCGGCTGCCCCTTGCGCAGATCAGTGCCCTTGTATAACTGGGCTTGACCACCGCGAGTGAACTCAGAGTCGAGCCGGTAGCGTCCGCCCACCAACTCCACGCCCGTTTGAAAAGCCGCCACAAAGTCAGCTTATCCTGATAGGTTGCTTGAGTGAGTCAGGTCACCACTCCAGGCGAGTCTCCACGCGATGACAAACCAGCCACAGCCGGTTCTCAACTATCTGCCGATTTGGCGGAACTAGCCGGTTTGCAACTGCCAGCCGATTTGGCGGAACTAGCTCGCGCCAACGGGGTTGATCTGGTTTATTACCCAGTTCCTGACCGACCGGTGAAGGTTCCCGAAGCGACAGTGCGTTCGCTGCTGGCTGCTTTGGGCATGCCCGCCAATAACGCTACACAGATTGCCCAAGCCCAGGCTAAAACTGCTGCTGACCAGGCGGCTTGGCCAACTGTTATAGTGATTCGTCAAGGCGCAGCGACCGTGTTGACCGGTCTTCCGCCATCGGCTGTGACTGCCAAGGCGTATCCTCAAGCAACTGCTCAACTGCACTTCAATACGGATGAGCAGACGGCCGCAACGCCAGCCAAGCACCGGCTCAGTTTGCGGCTTCAATGGTTAGCTGATGAACGGTTAGCGGTGACGCTGCCAGCTGATCTGCCGCTCGGTTGGCATCAACTACTGATCTATGGCCAGCCAACAGACAGCACACCCTGCCTGACCAGCACTGTTGTTATTACCCCAGCGCGCATTGACTGGCCTAAACGGCTAACCGAAACAAATGGTGCAACCCACAGACCGTGGGGTGTGATGGCTCAGCTTTATGCGGTGCGCTCGCGGCAATCCTGGGGTTTAGGTGATTTGGTTGATTTAGCTGAACTGGCGGAGTTGCTGGCCCCCTGGGGCGCTGATTTTTTGCTAATCAACCCATTGCATGCGCCTGCGCCTGGTTTGCCGGTGGTGGAATCCCCCTATTTGCCGGCGTCGCGCGCGTTTTTGAACCCTTTGTACATTCGACCTGAAGCAATCAGCGAATACGCGGCGGCACCAGAGGTGTTGCAGCAAGCAATTAGCGATTTAGCGCAACAAGCTGCCGCTGCCAACGATTCGGCTGATTTACTGGATTACAACAGGGCTTGGCTGTTGAAACGACAAGCCCTTGAAAAACTGTTTGAACTAGGATTGCCTGCGCAGCGGGCAGCTGATTTTGCGGCGTTTCGTCAAGCCAAAGGCTCAGATTTAACTAACTTTGCTTTATGGTGCCTGCTGGTTGACACTTGGCCGGGTCACCCCACTGACCTACCCAAACCTGAGGATCTGCGACCGGACAGCCCGGCGGCTGCCGCTTTGCTGAACCAGCACCGGCACCGTTTGGATTTTTATGCTTGGCTGCAATGGGTCACGGCACAGCAGTTGACGGCTGCGGGGCAGCGCGCAAAAGCGGCCGGTATGTCTTTAGGAATCATTGGTGACTTAGCGGTTTCTTCACATCCAGACGGTGCCGATAGTTGGATTTACGGTGATTTGTTAGCTAAACAGGCTGAACTGGGAGCACCACCGAACGGTTTGACAACCAGAGGTCAAGGCTGGGGTGCTCACCCCTGGAATCCGCAGGAACTAGAGCGTCAAAGCTACCGTCCGTTACGCCAACTATTGCGCACTGCTTTAGAAAACACTGGCGGTGTGCGCATTGATCACGCTTTGGGGCTTTTTCGCCTCTGGTGGATACCCCAAGGCAATCAACCAGAAGATGGTAGTTTTGTAGCCTGCGATGTTGATGCCCAACTGGGTATTTTAGCTTTGGAAGCAAAACGTCACGGCAATCTGGTGATTGGTGAAGACCTTGGCCTGATTGAGCCGGGTTACCGCGAAAAACTGGCTGACTGGGGTTTGATTGGCAATACAGTTTTGTGGTTCGCCAGTGAAGATGACGCAGTTGACGATGGCGGATTTTTCGGTTCGGCTGAACTGAGACCAGGTGGTCATTTAGCACCAGAACGTTACCGCTACGCCACCATGGCTGTGCTAACCACCCATGATTTACCACCCAGTTTAGGAATCGTTTCCGGTTCCAATATTGACGAACGACTTGCTCATGGTGTACTTGACGGTGACCTGGAAACTGCCGTAGCAACGGCGGCTGCTGGCCGCCAACGGATGGCTGAGTTTCTGGTTGAGCAGCGTTTTCTTCAGGCAGCTGAGCAAACCGATGACGCAGCAATGGTTGATGCTTTGCACCGCTATTTGATGGCTGTTAACTCGGTTTTAGTGGGGGTTAACTTGCCTGATCTGGTTGGGCAAACTGAATCGCAAAACCTCCCCGGCACCAGTTATCAATACCCCAACTGGCGCCTACCGCTACGTAACACAGCAGGCCAAGCTGTTCTTTTAGAGGATTTGACGGCTCAGCCAACTTTCCAACGTCTGATCTCAGTGATTCAACAAAGCGCTGCGCTAGGTGTTTAGCGACCAGCTGCCTGCCACTTGAGGTTGGGGTTGGTCCGACGGTTGGTGCGGTGGGGGTGGTGGCTGTGTCGGTGCGGTGTCCTAAGCCTGCCCCCCCATTGGCTCTACCAGCACATTATTCCCGCCGACTGGAACCCGGACGAAGCAGACCAATGAAACGGTTAGCACTCGTCCACGTTGACGGCTAGGCCACCAGTGGCGGTTTCTTTGTATTTGGCTGACATGTCGGCACCGGTTTGGCGCATTGTTTCAATCACGGTGTCTAGCGAAATGCGGTGGGTGCCGTCACCGCATAATGCCAGCCGGGCT
>JAIRPS010000130.1 GCA_031256885.1 Bifidobacteriaceae bacterium
CGCTACTATGATAATTATCACATTTGGGAGACCCTCATACGTTGGGATGCGCCGGAGTATTATGGCGTAGCTTGTAAACGGCTCGATACTCGCGCTGAACACAACAAGTCAGTTTTTAATTTACGGCGCACCATGCCGCAAGCGTTCAACCAAATACTACAGCAAGCCAAAGCCGAAGTGCTGGTAGTTTCCTATAACGATGAGGCATGGATTTCACCAGAAGCAATGATTGAAGCTTTGTCCAGCGCCGGTTACAGTGATGTGCGGTTGTTTTCATATGACTCCCGCCGCTATGTTGGCGCACAAATTGGCATACATAGCCCTCAGGGAACCAAAGTTGGCGAAGTGTCGCATTTGCGCAACACCGAATACATTTTTGTGGCTGGTCCAAGTGAGCAAGTGGAGGCTGCCGCCGTGGCGCTGGCCACCACCCCGGCAACTGCCACCCAGGAGCAGGAATGCAATCAGCCCCCGCCGGCCAAAGTGACCGACGGGGGCTGAACCAGGAAACCGGCCCCCACCAGGTTTCCCAGGTATTTGTTTTAGATGCCTACTTGGTGTTCTTGGTAGCGCACAATTTTGGCAAACTCATCGGCTTGCAGTGAAGCACCACCCACCAAAGCGCCATCGACATCTTTTTCCGCCATAATGGCGGCCACATTGCTTGACTTGACCGAACCGCCATACAAAATGCGCACACCGGCGGCCAGTTCAGGTGAGTACAACTCGCCAAGACGGCTGCGAATAGCGGCGCAAACCTCTTGAGCGTCGGCGGGGGTTGCCACTTCACCAGTGCCGATCGCCCAAACTGGCTCATAGGCAACCACAGCTTGTCCAGCCAATTCAGCGCTCAACGGCTCAAAACAACCATCAATTTGCGCCAAAGTGTAGGGCACCTGTTGGCCTTCGCGGCGCACAGCCAAGGCTTCACCAACGCAAATGATTGGTGTCATGCCATGCGCGAACGCCTTGACAGCTTTTGCACCAATCAGGGCATCGGTTTCGCCATGGTACTGCCGCCGCTCAGAATGGCCAACTACCACATAATGGCAGCCCAAGCTAGCCAGCATGGTTGCCGCCACCTCACCGGTATAGGCACCTGATTCCTCAGCGGAAACATCTTGAGCACCGTAACGGATCTCCAATTTGTCGGCATCAACCAGGGTTTGGACGGAACGAATCGCGGTGAACGGTGGGATAACAGCAACCTCAACCTTGTTGTAATCATGCTTGGCGTCGCGTAACGCCCAATCAAGTTTTTGCACCAAAGCAATTGCCTCAGTGTGGTTGAGGTTCATTTTCCAGTTACCAGCCATCAATGGGAGTCGTGCGCTCATGCTTGATCCTCCAAAACAGCCACACCCGGCAGGGTTTTACCTTCCAAAAACTCCAATGATGCGCCACCACCAGTCGAAATGTGCGAGAAGCCGGTTTCATCGACATCAAGTTGCCGTACCGCTGCCGCGCTGTCACCGCCGCCCACAATGGTGAAAGCGGGTGAGTCAACCATCGCCTGGGCTACCGCGAGAGTGCCACCGGAAAAAGCGGCGAACTCAAACACGCCCATTGGTCCATTCCAAACCACGGTACGTGCGTCAAGAATCTTTGAACGGAACAACTGGCGAGTCGCTGGACCAATATCTAAGCCCATCCGATCAGCCGGAATTGCATTGGTTGGCACCACCTGGTGGTCGGCGGTTGGTGAGAACTCGCTGGCCGCCAAGACATCAACAGGCAGAACTATTTCCACACCACGCTGCTGTGCTGTCGCCAAATATTGCTGCACCGCCGCAATCTGGTCTTCTTCCAACAGTGAGGTGCCAACTTGGTGGCCTTGCGCAGCTAAGAAGGTGTAGGTCATGCCGCCGCCAATCAGCAGCCGGTCTGCTTTGTCCAACAAATGGGCAATCACGCCAAGTTTGTCAGACACTTTAGATCCGCCCAAAATCACCACGTAGGGCCGCTGCGGGTTATCGGTTGCGCGACGCAATGCCTCAACTTCAGCCAGCACCAAACCACCAACCGCTGATGGCAGCAGCTTGGCAATGTCGTAAACCGAAGCCTGCTTGCGGTGCACAACGCCAAAACCATCGGACACATAGGCGTCACCTAACTGGGCTAACAGTTTGGCAAAAGCCGCCCGCTCGGCATCGTCCTTAGCGGTCTCACCGGGGTTGAAGCGCAAGTTTTCGAGCAAGCCAACCGACCCATTGGCTAATGAGCCAACCATTTGGTGAGCCAAAACACCAACCGTGTCTTTGGCGAAAGCTACTGGAGCGCCGAGCAGTTCACCTAACCGCACCGCCACCGGGGCTAACGAGTAGCGGTCTTCCGGTACGCCTTTAGGACGGCCGAGATGGGCCATCACAACCACCTTGGCACCGGCGGCGCGCAGCAGTTCAATGGTTGGCAAGCTGGCGCGAATCCGGCCATCATCAGTGATTGTTTGGCCATCCAAGGGCACATTCAGGTCACAGCGGACCAGCACCCGCTGACCGGCAAGATTGCCTAGATCAGAAATCGTTTTCATGTGATTGCTCCTTACAGCAAAGCAGGTGCCCGCACAGTTACTAGTGCGGGCACCTGAACAGCTCTTTGGGTTAGAGACGCTCGCCCACCCAAGTGGTCAAGTCAACCAGCCGGTTCGAGTAGCCCCACTCGTTGTCATACCAGGAAACCACCTTGACCTGGTCGTCAATCACCTTGGTGAGTAACGAGTCGAAGATTGAGGAGGCTGGGTCGGT
>JAIRPS010000044.1 GCA_031256885.1 Bifidobacteriaceae bacterium
TTGGTCGATCTGTTAGGTGACCGGTTGGAACAAGCCACCGACGACCAAGAATCGATCAAAGCAGTCATTCTGGGGCGTTCTCCCTGGTCAGCCGACCTTGACTTGGGGGATACAGCTTTGGCTTTACGGTCAATCCCATTGACCATGCGCGGTATCCGCAGTGGCGCACTGCTGCTGCTGCGTGACGTTACAGACCTGAGGCGTCGTGAGTTAGAACTGATGACTAAAGATGCCACAATCCGTGAAATACATCACCGTGTCAAAAATAATTTGCAAACAGTGGCCGCTTTGCTGCGCTTGCAGGCACGACGCAGCAAAGCGCCGGAGGCGCGCAGTGCCCTGGTGCAAGCGCAACGCCGTGTGGCGACCATCGCCACCGTCCATGACATGCTCTCGCAGACGCTTGATGAAACGGTTAACTTCGATGAAGCCTTTGGCCGTAATCTGCGCTTAGCCGCTGATGCGGCGGCGGCAGGCATTAGCGTGCGAACGTTGCGTGAAGGTTCGTTTGGCCAGTTACGTGCGGAAGCTGCCACAATATTGGCGCTGGTGTTGACCGAGTTAGTGACCAATGCGGTAGAGCACGGCCTGGCGCCGCAAGGCGGTGGCACAGTTTGGATTACCGCCGAACGGCAAGGCCGTCAACTAGTGGCCACAGTGGCCGATGACGGTGTCGGCTTACCAGCTACAGATAACGCCGATGCCGCCGGGTTGGGCAGCCAAATTGTCCGGTCCTTTGTTACCGGCCAGCTTGGTGGCTCAATCGAATGGTTAGACCGACCGGGTGGCGGTACGCGCGCGGTGGTGCGAGCTGAGTTAACTTGATCGGCTCGTTCGGCGGTTGCCGAATGGTCGCTGACTGGCGCGAGCCGCAAAATGCTGAGTCTGAGGGCTCAGCCTGGTGCGTTTTAGACGATGCGACGAGCTCGTGCTGTGCGACGTTTGAGTGAGCGTCGCTCATCTTCAGACAATCCGCCCCAAACACCGGAATCTTGGTTGGTATCAAGTGCCCACTGGAGGCAGACGGCAGCCACAGAGCATCTGCGGCATACCGCTTTGGCGTCTTCAATCTGAATAAGGGCAGGTCCGGTGTTGCCGATGGGGAAGAACAACTCAGGGTCTTCTTCAAGGCAGGCGGCGTCATGGCGCCAGTCCACTGCTTCAACTCCTCTACTGGTGGTGTGTCAAGCCGAGACCAAACCAAGCGGTCGTAGTCCCGGAAAGCTTTGTCGGCCAATAGCATCACACATCAAGCCACCGCTGCACAAGAGTTTTCGGCAAATTTGTTAAAAATTTCTGCTGCGCCACGATCAGCAACCGCGCGTAGCGGCTTGGCGACTTGGATTGGTTGGAGTTGATTGGCGCTGACCAGCAGACCGCGACCCGGTCTTGGTTCAGCCCCCGGATCAGCGATATCGCTAGGACGTAAACCGAGCGCTTCAGCGCTACCTAAAGTTCCTGGCCAAAGCAGTAAACCGGCTGGTCGCGCGCGCAGTAACGGGCCCACACCTGTAAAGCTGCCAGCCGCACGAGTGGTTGTTGCTAGCACTAGCCAACCATTGGCCGGCGGTTCGCCCGGGTTTGGCCCGGCAGCTTCAGCGTCATCGAAAAGCACGGCGTCACCGTTTTCCAGAGCGGCAAAAGCCAGTTGCCAAGCGTTGGCTTGGTTGCCATTCAACAGGCACACGTTGTGGTTGTTTGCTTGAAATTGTTCAGCAATCAAAGCGAGCGCTGTGCTCCGCCCAGAGCCGGGCGGACCAATCACGCCGAGCCGGCCATGTTTGCCCAAAGGCAGGCCAAGTGGTTCAGCGAAATCACCGCCACGCCCCAACCATAACCAGTTTGCTTTAGCGGGTGGTAGGTCTTCAACTTGGCTGGGGACTGGGCGCAAGCGCGGCACCTTCGTCTGGCTTGTTATGGGGGTTGCAGAACTGAATAAATCTTGCGGGCAAGCTAAAGCAATTTGGGCTAGACCTGGTGTGCTACCAGTCAGCACGGCGACACGTCCAGGAGTGCTGCGGGCACCAGCCAAAATGCTTGGCACACCAGCTGTTAAATCTTCGGTGCGGTCAACTGTTGGTAATGCTAAACGTTGCGGGAACTGGCCTGTCCAACGTGCTGATGCGCCGCGTGCCAAACAGGTCGCAACCAGCCAAACCGAACCTTTGATGCTTTCTAAAGGATGGTCAAGACTACCCGGCATGATCAGATTTGCCAGGCCATCAGCGTCATCGGCAATCAACACTATTTGTTCAGCGGCTTGGCCGGGTTGGCTGACTATTTCCACAAGACGACGGATCAAACGGGGCTGTGCTAAATCTGTCAAACTGCCAAAGCAAGGATGTTTGCTCAGGTCACTAAAGGCTTGCGGGTTGTTGCTGATGACATGAACTTGGCATCCTTGACGTAAAGCGGCGGTAGCCACGGTGTGGGCAGCCGTGGTGCGACCGGAGCGACGTGCGCCAACTATCAGCAAGTTGCCACCAGCCGGTTTGATTGCTAACGGTCCTTGGTCAAGGGTTTCTGGTTGGTCAAGCAAGCCAATCACCAGTTCATTTGGCTTACCTGGTGGTAGTTGGTTGAGTGCTAAATGATTTGGCAAAGCTGGTTGCCAAGGTGCGGTGGCTGGCGCTAGGTTCAATTGTTGAGCGGTCTGGCCCAGACTAATGACGAGATCTTCGGGTGACGGTAAGGGACCGCTGGCTGGCTGCGCCCAGTGCTGCGGCCAAATCTGCAATTGGGCAGGCGGAGCTTGCGGAGCATGAGCCAGTAAGGCGCGCATCATTTGGGTTGGCCGCCCTGCACTAGCAAGATAGGCCGTACCCGGCTGGTCTGGGTTGATATGGGCTGCTTGGGCGCTACCAATCACATCTAAGGAATCAGTTTCTTGGGCCACACGGAAACATAAACGTAAAGCCAGGTTCGCTCTGAGCTGAGCGGACACAGCGCCGGCGGGGCGCTGAGTCGCTAGAACCAGATGCATGCCCAAGGAACGACCTTGGGCGGCGAGACGTTCAAGGCGGGCTTCGGCATCGGGCTCTGCTTCAATCAATGCCCTAAATTCGTCAATCACAACCAGTAATCGGGGTACGCGATCCGCGCCGGTCAGTTGTGAAAGATGATTGAGGCCACGCTGCTGCAGCAGACGTTCACGGCGGGCAAGTTCTGCACCTAAGGAGACGATAGCCCGGTTGGTGGCGGCAGCATCAAGATCAGTCACCACCGCCGCTAAA
>JAIRPS010000049.1 GCA_031256885.1 Bifidobacteriaceae bacterium
TGACACATCTGTGCCGCCGCCACCCCATATTAACGATTCCAATGGCACTGTAGTGAGCGGTACTGGGGTCCCCGGTGCTTCGATTGTGGTAACTTTCCCCAACGGTAACACTGCGACTACCACAGTTGGCCCCGGCGGCACATGGTCAGTTACGCCACCGGCCTCCTATAATCCGCAAGATCGTGACGCAATCAAGGTTGACCAAACCTTGCCGTTCAACCGGGCGGGCGGTAAAACCTCCCAACCAGCCATTGTGGTACTTGACCGCCAAGCGCCACCGGCACCGGTTTTGACACCTTCAGCTGGCGCCAGCCTGACCGGTACCACCACTGAAAAAGGTGGGCAAGTCACCGTGGTTGATGCGTCTGGCAAAGTACTGGGTAGCGCAATAGCCGATGCTAACGGCAAATTTACGGTGCCCTTAAGCCCCGCCGCGAAGGTTGGTGACATTGTTAAGGTGACGGTCAGCGACTCGTCCGGTAACACTTCACTGGCAGCTAACCTGCGGATTGGCTTGATTGCTGTGACGGTTGACTTGACCAGCTTAACAGTTGGGCAGGAACAAACCATTCGGGTAATCAACTTGCAGCCAGGTGAAAGCGCAGTTGGTACGGTGCACTCTGACCCAATTGATCTGGGCTCGCAAACCGCTGATGCTAACGGCGCAATCACCTTCACCTGGAAGCCAGAGGTTGGCCATGTTGGTACTCACACAGTCACCGTGGTGGCGCCATTCTCCGGTGAAGCCACTTCACTGACTTTCACAGTGCTGCCTGTGCCAGTAGCGCAAGCCACCACAGCCTCGCCTACGCCAACGCCAGCACCTTCGACGAGTGTGGCAACGCTAGCCAATACCGGAACGCAGTTCGCTGCACAAATCTGGCCATGGGCGTTAGCTGTTGTAATACTCGGCTTGGTGCTGTTGCTGGTGGCCAGGCGGCGGCGGGCGCAGCGCTAATATATCTTCTGTCAGTCTGGCGGGTGCTTGCACCAGGGAATTTGCATGGCATCCGCCAGGTTGACAGGATCAGTTGAGGTGCAGCGGTAGTGGTTATTTAGTGCCAGGCGCGGTGCCAGTTTTTGGTTTTACCGGTCAGCCGCCGCAAACGATCAGACCAGGCAGAAGACCGTTCGGCTGCTGGCTCAGCGGTTGGCGTTTGGTGAGCGGTGAGCGTCAACAAGGCGCTAACTAAGGCAGCTAGCTCTTGAACGGTTGGTTCACCACGAACAGTTTCCAAAGATTTCTCAGTCATAGTGGTATATTGCCGTGCTTTCGATCTGGACGAGTGACCCGTTTGGAAGCCAGTAACTGGAAAGCAGCTGTGACTTCTTGGCGGGTTTGGCGAGGTGCGATTACTTTGTCAAGGTAGCCGCGTGCGGCTGCTTCATAAGGGTGAATTAGGTTCTGCGTGTATTCTGTCACCAAACTGCTCCGCAAATCGGCCTGTTGTTCAACCGGAGTGGCGGCCAAGGTGCGGCGATGCAAAATATTGACAGCACCTTCGGCACCCATTACAGCAATTTGAGCAGTTGGCCAAGCCAAATTGATATCAGCACCTAATAATTTAGAACCCATAACAATGTAGGCTCCGCCGTAGGCTTTGCGGGTTATTACAGTAACTAAAGGAACGGTTGCTTCAGCATAGGCATAAATGAGTTTAGCGCCGCGGCGGATGATGCCATCCCATTCTTGGCTGGCACCTGGTAAAAAGCCCGGCACATCAACTAATGTGAGTATTGGAATATCAAAGGCATCGCAAGTCCGCACAAAGCGGGCAGCTTTTTCGCTAGCCGCAATATCCAAGGCTCCGGCCAGCACTAACGGTTGGTTCGCAATGATGCCAATTGGTTGTCCGGCGATGCGTGCAAAACCGACCAGCACATTCGCTGCATACAGTGCTTGCACTTCAAGAAACTCGTCGTCAACTATTTCATGAATAACGGCTCGCATATCGTACGGCAAGCTGTCGTGTGGCGGCACAATGTTATCAAGATCGGTTTTGCCATGAGAAGCGTCATCTGGGGCTGGTGGATCAATTTGCGGCGGGTCGCTGAGGTTATTTTGCGGTAGGTAACTGAGCAAGGCTTTTGTGAAATCGATTGCATCGTTTTCATCTTCAGCAAGATAATGGGCAACACCAGAGCGGCTAGCGTGTGTGCTGGCACCGCCGAGTTCTTCCACAGTGATCGCTTCGCCGGTAACCGCTTTAATCACATCAGGGCCGGTGATGAACATTTGGCTGGTGCCCTGACACATCACAATAAAATCGGTTAATGCTGGTGAATAGACGGCGCCGCCAGCTGATGGCCCAAGGATCAGCGATATTTGCGGAACAACACCAGATGCGGCTACATTACGGCGAAAAATTTCGGCGAACTGCACCAATGCGTCAACGCCTTCTTGAATGCGTGCGCCGCCGCCATCGGAAATGCCAATGATCGGTATGCCCAGCCGGAAAGCGAGATCCTGAACTTTGGTGATTTTGCGTCCATGTGCTTCACCAAGCGAACCGCCAAAAACTGTGAAATCCTGTGCCCAGACGCACACCGGCCTGCCATCAACTAGGCCGTGACCAGCCACAACGCCATCACCTGGGGGGTGTTGGGCGGCCAGTCCAAAAGCGGTTGAGCGGTGGGTTACCAGGGCATCCAATTCATTGAAAGAACCAGGATCAAGCAATTGGGCCACCCGCTGACGGGCAGTCAACTTGTGGCGCTGATGCTGTTTTGCCTGGGCGGCGGAGTCGTCAACGGCTTGTTCCAGACGCCTTTCCCAAGTTGTGATGGGGTTGGCACCTGTCACTGCATCAGAAACAGGAAGCACGCTCACAACTGTGGAGCCTACCCCGCGTGGTTTAGGGTTCAGCCACTTTGCCAAGTGTTCGAGAATTCTTGGTGGAGTGTTGACAAGTATGCTGTCTGTTTTTGTGGCATT
>JAIRPS010000060.1 GCA_031256885.1 Bifidobacteriaceae bacterium
CTGCCGTGGCAACACAGGCGAAGGATCGGCTAATTGGCCAAGTGATTGATGGTCGCTACCGGGTGATCGAACGGATTGCCCTGGGTGGCATGGCTGGCGTCTATAAGGCAGATGACCAGCGTCTTGGCCGTCTAGTGGCGCTCAAAGTGCTGCACCCGCACCTGGCTGAAGCCGAAGCTTTTGTGGCTCGTTTTCGCCGCGAAGCCCGTTCCGCCGCTAGTTTGGTGCATCCCGGCATTGTTGCCATCTACGATCAAGGCACCTGGCTGAACAGCCCATACTTGGTGATGGAGCTGGTTGACGGCTCAAATCTGCGCACTGTTTTGACAGAATCTGGTTTACCACCGCTCGGCAAAGCGCTTGACTTGATCAGCGAAATTCTTTCTGCAGTGGCCACGGCGCACCGTGCCGGAATTGTTCACCGTGACCTCAAACCGGAAAACGTCCTGATCGCTGCCGATGGCGCCGTCAAAGTAGCTGACTTTGGGCTCGCCCGGGCGGTTAGTGAAGCAACTGGCGCTTCTTCCGGTGTGGTTTTGGGCACGGTGGCGTATCTCGCTCCCGAATTGGTGGCTGAAGGTCAAGCTGATGCCCGGGCGGATGTTTACGCGATTGGTGTGATGCTTTATGAACTACTGACCGGCGCTCAGCCGTTTGAAGGTGAATCAGCTATTCAGATCGCTTTTCAGCATGTTCACTCAACTGTGCCTAAGCCTTCGCGTCGCTTGGCTTGGCTGCCGCAGTCGGTTGACCAATTGGTTAGCACACTGACTGCTAAACGGGTGGCTGACCGTCCGCCGGATGCAATGGCAGCGCGCGCTTTGGTGCGTAAAGTGCGCGAAAACCTTGACGATGCATTGGCTAATCGCGTCCCCCAAGCAACCTTAGCCATACCGGTGGTGCCTGCTGCCCCAAATACTGGACCAACTCGTCGGGTTGCTTTGACTGACCGCACCGTCCCCGGCCAGCCACCAACTACCGCACTGGCCACCGGGGAGCCTTATGAACCGCCCCAGCCACGTGGACTAACTTCGCCAAAACAGTCAGCCGCGAAACTGCCAGCCGCCCGGTTGGCTGGGGTTGATCGAGCCCCAGTCAGCGCCACAGCAGCCACCTCGCCTGCCTTAGCGGCTGCGGCAACGCCGGCTGGTTTGCCAGTTTTTGCGCCCGAGCAAAAGCTTGATACGCACCGCGGTGATACGCGCAGTTTGCCGCTGCGCCGCCGGCGACGCTGGCCTTGGGTTGTTTTGTTGCTTGGTTTGCTGGTTGCCGGTGCCACCACTGCTTTGGTGGTTTGGTACAACCAAAGCGGGCCGGGTTCTTTGACTAAAGTGCCGCAAATTGTTGGTTTGGAAGAGTCAGCGGCGGTTGCTCGCCTAACTGAACAACAGCTATCTGCTGAGGTTAGATATGTTGATGATGATGTGATTGGTGCAGGCTTGGTGATTGAGGCCAAACCAGCAGCCGGCCAGGCAGTTACTAAACATGGTCAAGTCACTTTAACTGTCTCTCAGGGCGTGCGCATGGAACGTTTGCCGCCGGCTGATCAGCTATTAGGCTTGAGTTTAGAGCAGGCCACGAAAGCACTGACTGAGGCTGGTTTTGATGGCAAAATCAAAACAGCCGACCCCCAATATTCGGCCGATGTCGCACTTGACCTGGTCTTGGCCATTGAGCCTTCGCCAGGTACAAATTTGCCGCATAACACACCGATTACTTTGACGCTTTCAGCTGGCCCTGAACCTGTTGATGCGCCTGATTTAGTGGGGCAAACTCTGAAAGAAGCGCGCAGCAGCGTCCAAGGCAGTGATTTGACTGTCAAAAAATCTGACGAAGTTTATTCCGATGACGTTCCGCGAGGCCAAATTATTTCCCAAAACCCTGCTCCGGGGCCAGGCTTGCATCGCGGCGACACCATTACTGTGGTGATTTCCAAAGGACCGCAACCAATCACCATTCCGGAAGTTAGCGGCATGAATGTCAATGAGGCCGTAGCGCTGCTAACTGATGCTGGCTTTGTGGTCAAACAACAAAGCAACGTACCTGATGGCATTGCCTTAATTGGTGTAGCTGTATACACTGATCCCCGGGCTGGTGCAGTTGCTTACCGGGGCGACCAGATCACCCTATGGGTGACATAGCAACTATTGGCGAATCATTTCCGCTACTTGAAAAGCGAGCTCCAATGATTGCTGATGGTTCAAACGCGGGTCAACCAGGGTTTCATAGCGTCTGGCTAAGCCGACTTCGTCAATGGTTTGGCTGCCGCCAAGAATTTCTGTCACATCATCACCGGTCAGTTCAACATGTAAACCACCAGGTACCGTGCCAAGAGTTCGATGCACCGTGAAAAAGCCGCGTACTTCTTCAATGATCGTTTCAAAACGTCGTGTTTTATAGCCACCAGATGAGATGGTGTTACCATGCATCGGGTCACAAACCCACACCACTTGCTGACCGCTTGCCTTGACTGCTTCCACCAGTATTGGTAAACGGTCGCGCACTAATTCTGCACCCATTCTGGTAATAAAAGTTAGCCGGCCGGGCTGGTTATCAGGGTTAAGCTTTTCCGCTAAGGCCACCACTTGGGCGGGCAGCGCATTTGGGCCAAGCTTGACACCGACCGGGTTTTGCACCTTGACCAGCGCTTCAACATGTGGACCAGCCAGTTGTCGGGTTCGTTCACCAACCCACAAAAAGTGGGCTGAACAGTCATAAGCCAAGCCACTGCGTGAATCAATGCGGGTGAGCGCTTGTTCATAATCAAGCAGTAACGCTTCATGGGCTGCGAAAAATTCAACAGTTTTCAGTGCATCGAAATCGACGCCGCAAGCATCCATGAAACTGATGGCTCGGTCAATTTCCGCAGCGATCTCCTCATAACGAGCATAGGCTGGGTTAGCCATGAAGCCACGGTTCCAAGCCGCCACCTGACGCAAATCAGCAAAACCGCCCATGGTGAAAGCGCGTGCCAAATTGAGGGTGGCTGATGAGCGGTGATAAGCCTTGACCATCCGCCAAGGATCTGGTG
>JAIRPS010000064.1 GCA_031256885.1 Bifidobacteriaceae bacterium
TCGCAATATCACCAGCATCCAAAGCATCACGAATGCGGCCTGGGGTGACATCAATAATGCGTGCCCGGCCATGGGCAGCGTCAGTGATCACACCGGCTTGCGAACCGGTGAAAGAACGCGCCCGATGCCCCAAAGTGTCAATCGCCATGGCCAGCAAAGCCATTGAAATACGCTCACCGGCAGTCAACAGCATGTCAAGTTCACGGCCAGGCGGCTCCGGGGTGATGCGTTGAGCTAAATCAATCAGATCGTCGGTGGTGTCACCCATTGCCGAAACCACCACAACCACCTCATGGCCGGCCCGGCGGTACTCGACAATGCGGCGCGCCACCCGTTTAACGCTGGCAGCTTCAGCCACCGACGAACCGCCAAACTTCTGCACAACCAGGCTCATGCGTTTTGACCTGCCGGTTGTGTGACCACCGGAATAGCACCGGTGTTAGCGGACAAAATCATGGTGCGGTGCAACTCAGCCACCGCATGCACCAGCTGGGCTTGGCCTTGGCGATGCGCAGCGGACAGCAGCAGCAAAACATTACGCAGCGCAGAGGCAATCCGATCCGCCCAAACTGTCATAGCTGAATACTGCCACCACCACATGGCTGCTTGCGGACCAAAGTTATCTAAGTAATACAAGCCAACCTGGTAAGCACTGACAGCTGTGAGGATTGACTCGGTGATTGACTCCTGGCCAACCATGGCATCCTCATAACGCGGATCCTCCAACTCGTTATACATATCGGCATCGCCAAGCACATTGTGCAGCCCCGAACGCAAACGGTCAAGGTCAAAGAAAGGTGGGTCAGGCAGAACGCTATCTGGTGCTTCAACATCTTTGACCGCCGCTAAACGGGCAGCAGCCGCTGCGCCATCGGCGGTAGCCCAAGCTAGCAGCGGTAACGCCGCCGATGGGTCAGTGTTGGCGGCTACCTCAGTGTAAATGTCAATGATTGTGCGAAAGGCATGGGCGAGCAGTGATACGTCGTGGCGCAGTTTGGCGTCCGCAGATGCTTGAGTCATTGGACTGGTCTCCTTCCCTCGAATGCTCTCCCCAAGGTTACTTCGTCAGCGTACTCAAGGTCGCCACCAACCGGTAGACCGAGCGCTAAACGGGACACTGTAATCCCCACCGAACTAAGCGACCGAGCTAAATATGTGGCGGTCGCATCACCCTCAATATTCGGATTAGTGGCCAAAATCACCTCGTTGACCTGGCTGTTTTCAAGGCGCTGGAACAGTTGGCGAATGCGCAGCTGGTCAGGGCCGATCCCGCGAATCGGATTGATTGCGCCACCTAACACATGGTAGAGCCCACGGTATTCCCGAGTGCGTTCAATCGCAATGACGTCCTTCGGTTCCTCAACCACGCACAAGCTAGCTTGGTTACGGCGTGGATCAAGGCAAATAGTGCACTGTTCGGCTTGAGCAATGTTGCCGCATTGGCTGCAAAAACTGACTTTATCTTTGACTTCAAGCAGAGCAGCGGCCAAGGCAGAAACCTGCTCAGTGGGGCTCGCCAGGATGTGGAAAGCCAGACGTTGGGCTGATTTGGGGCCAATTCCCGGCAAACGACCAAACTGGTCAATCAGATCCTGGACAGCCACCTCATACACGGACAGAACTGTAGCCGACCTTATGGTTCAGTGACGTCTTCAATCACCGTTGCATTGAAAGTTCGTTGAATCAGCGGGACCCCAAACAAGCCAGCTTCCTCAGCGGAAGGGTCCAAGTCAGATGGGCTGTTATCGAGTGGTTGCGCATCAACAGCCGGGCTGCTGGGAGGCTGAGTGCTGACCGCAGAGTCAGCCACCGGTGTTGTCACGGCTGGTGGGTGCGCTGGGCTGCCGGGAAAATGCTGGTCAGCAGCAGGTGGGCTACTTGGGTTGACCGCTGCTGAGGCTGGTGGTGGGCCAGCGGGACTGGCAGTGCTAACGCCAGTTGGCGGCAACTGGTGGGCTGTCGGTGCTGGGGTTGGCCGACTGTCAAGTTGGTGGCCTGACCTGGGCAGAACTGTTGATTCCAGTTTGACATTGACGCTGAACAGCGCATTGATTGCCTCAAGCAAAGCCTCTTGGACATTCGGGCGCATCAGCCGGTTCATCAAGCCAGGTGACTCCACCGCCAAAGTGACAATCTGCCCATCAACCGCAGCCACCCAAACATGTTGTTCCACGAAACTGCGGTTCAGTTTTGAGCTTTGCCCAACTCGGGCAATTACCTGGTGCCAGGCTTGGTGAAGACTGGCAGTGGTCAAAGGCTGGTTACTTGGCGCAGCAGCGCTAGCCGAAAAATTGCCCGATGTCGGTGTGCTGGGTGGTGTGGTTGTGGCCAGATTGCTGACGGGGTTGGGTGGTGCGGCTGATGGTGCGCTCGCGGTTGACAATCTGGCTGGGGGTTGCGGCTCAGCCGGTTGGTTGACACTGGGCGGCTGAGCGGTTGGTTGGGGAAGCGGTTGTACGGCAGCTTGAACTGTTGCAGGCAGTACGCCACCGGCAGAGTAACGCTTGGCTTCGACCAGCATGCGCGCCACCATCAGCTCTAACTGAAGCCGGGGTGAAGTTGCCCCAACCATGTCAGTCAAACCAGTGTTAATGGTGTCAGCCGCTTTTGACAAACTTGCCAAACCAATGCTTTGAGCCTGTTCACGCATGGTTGCCAAACTGTCAGCAGGCACTGACTTCAACGCCGCTTCACCGCTTTGCCCAGCTGCCGCCAGCACTATCAAATCGCTGAGACGCTGCAAGAAATCTTCGGCAAACCGCCGAGGATCTTGCCCCGCCTCAACTACTTGCTCAATCACCCGAAAGGCACTGCCGCCATCGTCATTACTGAGCGCAGCGGTCATTGCTTCAAGCAAACTGTCAGGCGTAAAACCAAGCAAAGCAACAGCCCCAGCGTAAGTGATCACGCCATCATGGGCACCGGCCATCAACTGGTCAAGCACTGATTCGGTATCGCGGACTGAGCCACCGCCAGCGCGCACCACCAGTGGGAGAACCCCTGTGTCACAGGTGATCTTTTCGGCAGTGCAAAGTTTTGCCATGTGTTCAGCCATGATGCCGGGCGGAACAAGGCGAAACGGGTAATGGTGGGTACGTGAGCGGATGGTGCCAATCACTTTTTCCGGTTCAGTGGTGGCAAAAATGAACTTGACATGCTCCGGCGGTTCCTCAACAACCTTGAGCAGAGCGTTAAAACCCTGACTGGTGACCATGTGGGCTTCGTCAAGAATAAAAATCTTGAAACGATCACGAGTTGGGGCGTATAAGGCACGTTCACGCAGCTCACGGGCGTCATCCACACCATTGTGTGAGGCAGCATCAATCTCTACCACATCCAGCGAACCGGTTCCGCCGCGACCCAGTTCACGGCAAGATGGGCAGGTGCCACAGGGTTGCGGAGTGGGGCCAGCCGCACAGTTTAAACAGCGCGCCAAAATGCGTGCTGAGGTGGTTTTACCGCAGCCACGCGGGCCGGAAAACAGGTAAGCATGGGAGGTCCGCCCGCTGTGCAGCGCGGTGGCTAACGGCTCGGTGACATGCTCCTGACCAATCACCTCAGAAAAATTTTCCGGCCTGTACCGTCGGTAGAGCGCTTGAGTCACAGATAAGACTGTAGAGCAGCCCACCGTCACAACGCCAATGGGTTGGTCACAATTGTTCGTAGAAGGTTCACGCCCAGTGCCGTAACTGTCGGGAAAGACCTGGTCAAGCGTTTGCAGGGCTTTGCGTTACAGCTTGATGGGCAAAGCCGCCGGGTGGCAGAAAAAGACCCCCCGCACACCCGTCAGAGCTCACCTGCCCTTGCTGCCTTCCGGCCCTGGGGGATTCAGCAAGTTGACGCCGCACGGGGGGCTAAAACCAACTCTAACGGATTAGACGCGCCGGGTGCAGCCGAAACCCTTCAGACTCGGGTATTCTTGCCCTGCCGATTGGAGCTGTCGCCTAGTGGCCTATGGCGCACGCTTGGAAAGCGTGTTGGGTGCAAGCCCTCGGGGGTTCGAATCCCCCCATCTCCGCTGTAGCCGTCGGGCCGGAAGCACAAGTGATGCCCGGCGGCATCAGCGGGCATCGGTAGTGCCATTGTTGGGCCCACCGGGCACCGGCAGCGGCGAATGGGGCGCCGTAGTTGAAGCCGAGATCCTGCGTTGGTGGCGAAGGTCGTCAAGATCACGGTGACGGATGCCAGCAGCCACCCTCCAGACCACTTTTTCCTCTGACCTGCACAAAGGGTATAGTGGACGGCGTGAAGGAAACCTCTGAAACCCGCAAACGGCGCGTTGCCCAGGCCATCGCCAACGAGCGCCTAGAGGGCCTAGAAGTGTCCGAGGATTCCAAACGGATCGCCGACAACTACATCGTAGGCAAAGCCAGCGCCAGCGAGACCGCCAAGAAGATCAGGGAACGCTACGGCATCCAATGAGCGCCGGCTTCATCGACCCATATATCGACCCCGCCACCGGCGACCTGCGCAACCTGCTTGGAGCGAAGTCGTCCAGAGAACTG
>JAIRPS010000113.1 GCA_031256885.1 Bifidobacteriaceae bacterium
GGTGGGGGTGGAGCGCACTGCCGCCAGCCAGACGCTTGATCGTCGTCTATTGGCTTTGGATCAGCTGCTCGGTGAATGGTTGGACCGCTGGCAGCCGGCTGCTGTGGCGGTGGAGCGGCCTTTTGCGCGGCGTGACGTATCAACCATTACGGCAACCGCTCAAGTGGCGGGGATTGCAATGGTCGCGGCGGCGCGACGCAATATCCCCGTCGCTTTACATACGCCAACCGAGGTCAAGGCGGCGGTCACCGGTAATGGTCGGGCACCCAAAGAACAAGTCCAACGGATGATTGCTCGCTTGCTTAGCCTGCCCGAAGTCCCCAATCCGCCCGATGCCGCTGATGCACTAGCCGTCGCGATTTGCCATGCCTGGCGGCCAAGTAGTCTTTCTGCGCTTCCCGATGCCCACACCGATGCGCAAAAAGCCTGGTTGGAGGCAGAAAGGGCAGCCAAGCGGCGATGAGTCGGAGCGTGACGGTGGTTAGTGTTAGCCTTAGTCTTAGTACAAATGTTCGCTTATTGGCTGAGGGAGAAGAGCAGTGATCGGGTCGTTACGTGGTCGCGTTTTAGCCGTGCGGTCAGGTAGTTTGCTGATTGAGTGCGGTGGCATTGGCTGGCTGGTGCGAGCCACGCCACGCGCCTTGGCCTTGGCGCGGCCAGGTGAAGAAGCAACCGTCATGACCACTTTAACTTTCGCACAAGATGCGTTGACCCTCTACGGTTTTGCGGACGATGCCGAACGCGAGGCTTTCACGGCAGTTCAGACAGTCTCGGGCATTGGGCCACGCATTGCTTTGGCGATTTTGGCGCAGCTAACCCCCAGCCAGTTAGCTAAAGCGGTTAGTGCCGGTGATACTGCCGTCTTGCAGCGCGTGCCGGGAATTGGCCGTAAAGGGGCGCAACGGTTGGTTTTAGAGCTGGCAGGCAAACTAGTTGGCGACACCGCTGGCTTGGCGGCTGGAGCGCTCAACGCCACCGAAAATGAGGTGATCACCGCCCTGCAAGGTTTAGGTTGGTCAGAAGCAGTAGCTGGCCAGGCAGTAGCCGCTGTGGTTGAGTCGGGTAGTGCCCAAGATGTGGCTAGCTTATTGCGTGCTGCCTTGCGCCAGTTGGGTGGTAAAGCATGAGCGATAATTTGTCTGAACCATCCGTTAGCCTGCCGAGTTCCGCAAACCAGCCAGACCAGTTGAGCGGCATGCTCAATGCTGCCGCTGACGCTTCCGAACGGGCTTTGGAAGCTGCGTTGCGCCCCAAACATTTAGATGAGTTTGTGGGGCAACGCGCCGTGCGTGAACAGTTAGAACTGGTTTTGCAGGCGGCACGCGGTCGCGGCTCCAGCCCCGACCATGTTTTGCTGTCTGGTCCGCCCGGTCTAGGCAAAACCACTTTGTCAATGATTATTGCCACCGAACTGGGCGTGCCAATGCGCGTCACATCTGGGCCAGCCATTCAACATGCCGGTGACCTGGCGGCTGTGCTCAGTTCCTTAGAAGCCGGTGAGGTGCTGTTTGTTGACGAGATTCACCGTTTGGCCCGTCCGGTGGAGGAAATGCTTTACGTGGCCATGGAGGACTTCCGGGTAGACATTGTGGTTGGTAAAGGCCCGGGTGCTAACGCCATCCCCTTGACTTTGCCACCCTTTACGGTGGTTGGTGCCACTACGCGAGCCGGCTTGCTGCCTGCTCCCTTACGCGACCGTTTCGGTTTCACAGGACACTTGGATTATTACGCCAACGACGAGTTAGAACAGGTGCTCAGCCGTTCCGCCCGCCTGCTTAGCGTGGAACTAACCAGTCAAGCGGCCAGCGAAATTGCTTCACGATCGCGCGGCACACCACGGATTGCTAACCGCCTGCTGCGTCGGGTGCGTGACTGGGCACAAGTGCGTGGTACTGGTGTAGCGGACCATGCGGCCGCCATCGCCGCATTAGCTGTGTACCAAGTTGACGAACGCGGACTGGACCGTTTAGACCGGGCCGTGTTGGATGCTTTGGTCAATCGGTTTGCCGGGCAACCAGTTGGTTTGAGCACGTTGGCGGCAGCAGTTGGCGAAGAGACCGATACTATTGAGTCAATGGTTGAGCCGTTCTTGCTGCGTGAGGGCTTGGTGATGCGCACACCGCGTGGGCGGGTCGCTTCACCAAGCGCTTGGCAGCACCTTGGATTAGAGCAGCCGTCAGGCAGCCGCCAAGGACGCTTGGAGATCGAAAATGGGTCAGATACCTGTGATGGATTTCCGTTGACAGGCTTAGTAACCTAGACTCTCCCTTTGGACTTTTCACAAACATCGCAAGGAGTCGAGACGAAGTGAATCCCCTAACGGTGGCCGGACTGGTCAGTGCTGAGTCGCCTTCACCGGCGGCTGGAACCGGCCAGACCGGCTCAAACCTGCCCATGTTGATCATGCTTGGCGTGGTCATAGTGCTTTTAGTGCTGTTTCAACGGCGCGGTCGCAAACGCCAAGCCGACGCTGATGCTTTCCGCAACGAGCTGGCTCCCGGCCAGCGCGTAATGACCATGAGCGGCATGATTGGCGTGATCAGCCAAGTAAACGGTGATGTCATCACAGTCATGTCGGCTTCGGGCGACGAATCTGCCTGGATTCGCCGGGCGATTCGTTCGGTGGTGCCTGATGACGAGTGGGAAGCGATGACTGCCGAATATCCCGATGAAGAGCCAGAGGAACCAACTTCAGCTGACCAGACGCTTGATGCTTCTGATCATCAGGCGATTGAGGAAAAAGCCCCACACACCGACAAACCCGACTCAGGCATTGAGCCGGGCAAGCAGTAGGAACCGGCGCCTTTAGGCGCACCGAGACGAGCGAAAGAAGAACCCAAGGTGGCTGCACGCAGCAAATCCGGCCGGCCGGTCAGGACCCTCGTGGTCCTGGCTGTGATCATTGGAGCCTTGTTTGGCATAGTTGGTCTGGGCACTAAGACGTCAACAGCGTCGTTTACCCCCGGGCTGGCTCTTGACCTAATGGGCGGCACCCAGCTAATCCTCAAGCCTGTCGCGGCCGATGGCGGTAATCAAGCGCCCTCGACCGAGGCTTTAGAGCAGGCTGTTGGCATTATCCGTCAGCGCGTCGATGCTTCCGGCGTTGCTGAGGCGGAGATTGCCCAGCAAGGCCAAGGCAATATTGTGGTGGGCATTCCTGGCACACCCAGTGAAGAGGACCTCAATCTGGTGTCGAAGTCCGCCAAGATGACCTTTAGGACGGTTTTGCGGGAGGATACTGCCCAGGCACCGTCACTGGTTGCCTGGATGGACCGTGATTATCCCAACCCTTCACCATCAATCACCCCGGAAACGGCAGATCCCAGTGATCAGCCCAGTGCCGACACTAGTGAAGCAGCCAGTGAAGAACCCAGCGCAGCAGCTAGTGAAGAACCCAGCGCTGCGGCATCGGCGGATTCCAGCGCGGCAGCTAGCGAAGAGGCAAGTGAGCCTGCCAGCCAGGAGCCAAGTTCGACACCGCAAGCTTTACTGCTTGACTCCACCAACCTGGGCTATTCGGTGCAACCAGCGGCCTACCGTGGCGGTAAAGTGACTGCTGATGACCCGCCGGCTGAGGGTGATGACACGCTTGACTTGGGCACTGATGGTGACAGTCAAATTGATCTGAGCCAATTGACTGAGGATGGCACAATCAACCTGGACGCCGATGGCAACACCACCACGCCAGCCTCCACTGAGCCGCCAACCGTTCCGGCAATGGATAACTTCACCGAGCGTCTTGAAGTTGCGCTTGACAGCAATCTGATCACCCAAGATATTGAAGACCGTTACGCCAATATTGACTGTTCAATGGTTGGTTCGGACACTTCCGGTGTCGAAGCTGACCCTGATGCACCATTGGTGACATGCGGCGAGGCTTACCAAACCACCAGCGGTGTGCAATACGCCAAATATATTCTGGGTCCAGTCATGTTGGAAGGCAAAGAGATTGCTCGCGCCAACAATGGCCTGAAAACTGACAGCCAAGGCCACACCACCAGTGAGTGGGAAGTGACACTTGAGTTCAAGTCCACCGGTGCCCAACAGTTCAAAGACATCACCACCAAGATCACTGGCTTGACCGAGCCAACCAACCAGTTTGCGATTGTGCTGGATGATCGGGTGGTTTCCGCACCGCGCTCGCAAGCCGCCATTCCGGACGGTCGCGCCTCAATCACCGGTAACTTCACTGCCCAATCTTCAAAGGCTTTGGCAGACCAGCTGTCGTTCGGCGCTTTGCCGTTGAACTTTGTGGTCCAATCACGCGACCAGGTTTCCGCCACCCTGGGCACTGAGGCGTTGCAAAAAGGCCTACTTGCTGGTCTAATCGGCTTGCTGCTGGTGGCTTTGTACTCGTTCTTCCAATACCGGGCGCTGGCTTTTGTAACGATTGCTTCCCTGGTGATAGCCACTGGTGTTACCTACGGCACATTGCTGCTGCTGTCATGGGTGCAGGGGTATCGCTTGTCGCTGGCAGGTGTGGCTGGTGTGATTGTTTCAATCGGTATTACCGCCGACTCGTTTGTTGTCTACTTTGAGCGAATACGTGACGAGTTGCGTGACGGTCGTGGCTTAACTCAGGCGGTTGAGTTGGCCTGGGTGAGGGCCCGGAAAACCATTCTGGCAGCCGATGCGGTCAACTTCATTGCCGCCGTGGTGCTTTATGTGGTTTCAGTGGGCGGCGTGCGCGGCTTCGCCTACACGCTTGGTTTGACCACTTTGATAGACCTGGTAGTGGTAATGATGTTCACTCACCCAATGGTCTTGCTGGTGGCCAGGCGCCCCTTCTGGCTGAACGGGCACCCCTGGTCTGGTTTGGACCCGCATCGTTTAGGTGCTCCCGGGTCAGTTCATTACGCTGGGCGGCTGCGTGTTAGCCGGGTGCCTGAACGCACCGCCAGCACCACTAGTAAACGCCCCATCACGGCTGGCAGCGCTAAAAAGGGTGGCGGGCAGCGCACGCCGTTACCGGCAAGTCCACCCGGCCAGTCCTTGGCGGAACGCAAAGCGGCATCGCTGAACAAGCGATCTACTTCCACAACGGGAGAGGAGAACTGAGATGGCAATGAACTTCTCCCAATGGGGTAACGATCTATACACCGGCAAGCGTTCTTATAACGTGGTCGGCAAGCGGCGTGCCTTCTTCACGGTTTCGCTTGTGGTGATCCTGATTTGTGGCTTCCTGATTTTCAAGCCCGGTTTGACGGCTGGTATTGAGTTTCGTGGCGGCTCCGAGTTCCGCGTCATCACCACTGGGTCAACAATTGACCAAGCGCCAGCCGAGGAGGCGGTTCACCAGGTTGCACCCGAAGAAGAGGTGCACATTACCAAGGTTGGTTCCGGTTCACTACGGATCCAAACCCAAGAGCTGACCGACGCTCAAACCAAGCAGGTAACCACCGC